>NZ_BAAIHC010000038.1:0-31641 GCF_054652575.1 Silvimonas sp. JCM 19000
CTTACTTCTTCTTTGGCGAAGCAAAGAAAAGTAAGGTGCTCCCGGGCACCCCCGGGTATCTAAAATGCGCCGCAGGCTCAAGCGGTTAAAGGTGTACGAGGCGCAAGCCGAACATCAAAATATGCGCCGCAGGCACAAGCGGTTAAAGGTGAGCCCCGCCTAAGCGGGACACCCCAAAATGCGCCGCAGGCTACTACCAAGCCCACCGAGTAATACTGTACCCAACCCGAACCTGATTGGTATGCGCGTTATACCCCTCCAGATCCTCGCCATACCCCGTAAAGTAATCCGCAAACAAATACCCGCCCAAACCGCGCCAGATCCGCGCCACCGGGTACGTCGCCTGGAATTCCGCACTGCCATAATCCGACTTGGTGCCCTTACGCAGCGTGGTGGCAAACTGCCAGCCATTGGCATTGCCGTAGCTCACGTTCAGATCCACATAACCACGATAATTGCGCATATCCGGGTTATCGCTATCGATGGGATACCAATACAGCTTGGGCGCGACCACCCATTCGTTTTTGGTCGGATCGCCAAAATGCAGGATGGGCTGCACATACACGCTGTTAAAGCTGCGCGAACCCGGATCGCCCTTGCCATTGGATTCATGCCGCAAACCGGCTTCCAGCCCCATGCGCTGGTACCAGCTCGCCTGTATGCCAGTGTCCGGCGTGTAATAGAACAGGCTAGGCATATAGCTGCTGTCATCAAACGGATGCGATTTGGCCGACAGATTCCAGAACGAACGCTGGCTATAGGCAAAGTACAGATTGTCGAGGAAAGCGCGTGAGGCCGGATCAGCCGGCAACATCAGCCGATATTTAAAGCTGATCTGGAACTTGGCATTCCAGTCGCCATTTTTGCCGACGGCAAAATACATCGGCTCATAACCGCTCAGGCGACTCTCCGTGGTACGCAGCAAGGCCGCGGTGTCGGTATCGAGTGCGCCCGGCGTGGCCACCTGCGCTGCGGCCACGGCAGCGGTCTCGGTGGTGGGGGCCGCTGCACCGTATTGCACCAGGTTATCAGTGGCCTTGGTGTTGGCGGCCTCAGCCTGCGCCGCCTTTTCGGCATCCACTTTAGCCTTGAGCGTGGCCTTGTCGCCTTGATCAATCGCGATCAACACCGGCGCGGTATCAAAGCCGATGACTTGCACCCGCACTGCGCCACGCAGGGTGGTAGGCAGCGCTGTCGAATAGGCCACGCGGCGGAACTCGCCTGGTTTCAGCGTGACGCTGTCGCCGCTATTACCCACCCGCGTCAGCGTAAACGGCGCCAGATTGGGAAAATCGGCGTTGCTGACCGTGGCCTGGATTTGCCCGGGAATAGCAACGGGCAAGTTGGATTGGGTGGGATTGTCGATCAGCAAAGTCAGCGTCAGCGGCGCGCCCGGTTGCACGCTGCTGGCGGGATGCAACACATTGACCTCGGCCAGTGCCGAGGTACTCAAGAGCGCCAGCGCACAAGCCAGGGCGCGCAAATTAAATGGTCGTTTGAGCGGATGGTGCAAGGTTGACGTCGGCATGGCTGTGGTTCCGTGGTTTTTTATGATCTTGATAAAGAACGCCCGCTGCGATCGGCAACGGGCGCCGGGTTTAACACTGGCCGGGATCACCGGGGCGCAATGGCAATTCAACGGTAAAGGTGGAGCCTTCGCCCAGCTTGCTTTGCAGGCTGATGCGGCCGCCCTGGGCTTCGACAATCTGGCCGACGATAAACAAGCCCAGGCCCAGCCCACCCATTTCGTTGAATTCCACCGCGCGTTCAAACAACTGGAAAATCCGCTGCTGGTTTTCTTCGGCAATGCCGATGCCATGGTCTTTGACACTGAACCAGGCTTTGCCGTTATCGGCGCGCACGGTAATGGCGATGGGCCGATTGGCGCCGTAACGGATGGCATTGGTAATCAGATTGGTCACCACCTGATCCAGCCGATAGCGGTCCCACATGCCGATCACCGGTGCGGGCGCATCCAGCGTGTAGCCTTTGTTGACCAGCGTCAGTTGCTCGTCGAAACGGTCGACGATTTCACGCACATGCTCGGACAAATCAAATTCTTCGGGCTTGAACGACAACTTGCCGCCGCGGATGCGCGAGATATCCAGCATGTCGTCAATCAAGCGCAGCACGCCTTCCACGATGCGGCCATCGGTTTCGACCATCTTTTCGATCTTGGCCTGGGTAAACGCGGCGGTATTGCCCTGGCGTAGATGGCGCGCACGCAGCTGGTTTTGCAGCTTGAGCGAGGTCAACGGCGTTTTCAGTTCGTGCGAGGCAATCGACATGAAGTCATCGCGGATGCGCACTGCTTGTTGCAATTCGCCTTGTGCGGCCTGCAGCTGGCATAGCAGTTTTTCTTGCTGGGCGCGGCTGGCTTGCAGGGCCTCAAGCTGGCGCCGCATGGCCAGACGTTGCTGATGCAATTCGATAAACACATTGATCTTGGATTTGACCGCGTGAATATCGAGTGGCTTGTGCAGAAAATCGACCGCGCCGGTTTCGTAACCCTTGAAGGCGTAGTTCATGCCTTTGTCGTTGGCGGTGACAAACACGATGGGGATGTGCTTGGATTTTTCGGTACCGCGCATCAACTCGGCCAGCTCAAAGCCATTCATGCCGGGCATCTGCACATCGATCAAGGCCAGCGCAAAGTCGTGTTGCAGCACCAGTTCGAGCGCTTGTTCGCCCGAGCGCGCACTGAAGATCTGCACGTCGTCGCGGCGGATCAAGGCCTCCAGCGCCATCAGGTTTTCTTGCAGATCATCGACGATCAGCAGATTGGTGCGTTCCTGGATATCCAGCAACGCGGGTTGCTCATTGGGCGCCATAACGGCCTCCTGGTTGCAACGTCGCCAGCCACTGCCCGATGGCGGTGGCGGTCAGAATATGAGCGGATGGCACGGCGGCCAGGGCGGCGGCGGGCATGGTGTCCACCAGCGCATCCGCCGGGTCTTGCACCACGGCCGCGCCGCCAGATTGATGCACGCGGGCCAGACCGGCCGCGCCGTCTTCGTTGGCGCCGGTCAGGATCACGCCGATGGCGCGGCTGCCCAGGGCCTGGGCGGCGGAATCAAACAGCACGTCGATGGCGGGGCGGCAAAACAGCACCGGTTCATCCACAGACAAGGCCAGGGTGCCATCGGTTTCGATCAGCAGGTGATAGCCGGGCGGGGCAAAGTAGATCACGCCGGCCACCAGCGGTTCTTTTTCGTCGGCTTCTTTGGTCAACAAGCGCACGCGCGGCGTAAACACTTCGACCAGCAAACTCGGCCCCTCAGCGGGCTGATGCAACACCACCACCACGGCAGCCGGATAATCGGCCGGAAGTTGCGGCAAGATGCGGTTGAGCGCCTCCACACCCCCGGCCGACGCGCCGATCAGCACGGTCAGTGGCAGCGGGTGCGAGGGGGATAGCGCTGGGGCGGAACGGATCGTAGCCATGGTCAGACCTTGCGATAGATACGTTCGCGCGCTTCAAACGGCTCGAAGTTTTGCGCGTAATCACTGAACTGCACCGTTTCTTTGGAGCCCAGCCCCAGAAAACCACGATGCACCAGCGAGTTGTGAAACAAGCCAAAAGCCCGGTTCTGCAAGGGCCGGTTGAAATAGATCAGCACATTGCGGCAAGAGATAAAGTGCATCTCGGAGAACACGCTGTCGGTGGCCAGGCTATGGTCGGCAAAGGTGATATTGCGCTTGAGCGCCTTGTCAAAAATGGCCGAGCCGTAGCCTGCGGTGTAGTAATCCGAGAACGATGATTTGCCGCCCGCCTTCTGATAATTGCTGGTAAACAATTTCATGCTGTCGAGCGCAAAAATGCCGGCTTCGGCGCGCTCCAGGCTGTGTGGGTTGATGTCGGTGGCGTAAATGATGGCGCGCTCAAGCAGGTTTTCTTCTTTAAGCAAAATCGCCATCGAATACACTTCTTCGCCGGTACTGCAGCCAGCAATCCAGATCTTGAACGACGGCCAGGTGCGCAAGATCGGCACCACTTGCTCGCGGATAGCGCGAAAGTAGCCGGGGTCTCTGAACATCTCCGACACCGGAATCGTCAGAAACTGCAGCAATTCCAGAAACCGGTCGGGCTTGTGCAGGATCTGATCCTGCAATTGCGACACCGTCGGCACTTCCAGTTGCGTAAGCGCGTGCAATACGCGTCGCTTCATCGAAGCGGGCGAATAATTGCGGAAGTCGTAGTTGTATTTGAGGTAGATGGCCTCTACCAACAATTTCAGCTCGATATCCAGTTCTGCCGCCGGATACATCACAGGCTCCCGATCTTGGGCATCCACACCCGGATCAGGCTGACCAGCTTGTCCAGATCGATGGGCTTGGCCAGATAGTCGTTAGCGCCAGCCTGCAGACACTTTTCCTGATCATCGCGCATTGCCTTGGCGGTGACGGCAATAATCGGCAGACGGCTAAAGCGTGCTTGCTCGCGGATGCGGCGCATGGCTTCAAAGCCATCCATCTGCGGCATCATGATATCCATCAACACCAGGTCGATATCGGGGTCCGCATCCAGCCGTTCCAGCGCTTCGATGCCGTTGCGACCGATTTCGACGCGGGCGCCTTTTTGCTCCAGCGCGCTGGTCAGGGCAAAGATATTGCGCACGTCATCGTCCACCAGCAGGATCTTGCGGCCCTCAAAGGCCTTCTCGCGATTACGGGCCACCTTGAGCATTTGCTGGCGTTCCGGCGCTAGCGTGTTTTCCACACGATGCAAGAACAGCGTTACTTCATCCAGCAGTCGTTCGGGCGAGCGTGCGCCCTTGATGATGATGGAGCGCGAATAGCGGCGCAGTTCGTTTTCTTCGGCCCGCGACAGCTCGCGGCCGGTGTAGACGATCACCGGCGGGAAAGAACACAAGTCATCGCTGGCCATGCGCTGCAGCAGCTCGTGGCCCGCCATGTCCGGCAGCGTCAAATCGACCACCATGCAATCGAAGACGGTTTCCTTGAGTTGCGCCAGCGCTTCTTCGGCCAGCGCGACCGCGGTGATGCGCACGTCTTCGTCGGCGATCAGTTGCGTCATGCTTTCGCGTTGGCGCGCGTCGTCTTCGACCACCAGCACGTGTTTGATCTTTTGCGATAACTTGGTCTCGATCTTACGGAACACATCGAGCAAGGCCTCGCGATCGGCTGGCTTGAGCGCGTAACCTATCGCGCCCAGCTGCAAGGCGGCTTGCGAGCTATCCACGCCCGAAACCATATGCACCGGAATATGCCGCGTCGCCGCGTCTTCCTTGAGCCGCTCCAGCACGGTCAGGCCGGAATGGTCGGGCAGCTTCATATCCAGCAGCACAGCGTCAGGCACATAACGTTGTGCCAGCTTCAGGCCGTCGCCGGCGTTGTGCGCCACGATGCAATTGAAGCCTTTTTCGTGGCCCAGTGTGGTCAGTACCCGCGAGAACTCGGGCTCATCCTCAATGATCAACACGGTGCGCCGATCAGGGCGCAGCACTTCGCGGTCGTCTTCGACTTCCGGCGGCGGCAGTTCCTCGACTGCAGCGGGGGCGGGGCTGATTTCGATCGGCGCCGGGGCGGGCACCGACAGCGCTGGCAGGCGTGCCGGCATTTGCGTCTGCACCAGACCTTGTTCATCCACGCTGATTTCCCGCGCGATGGTCAGGGTAAACACGCTGCCTTCGCCCACCTTGCTCTGCACGGTGATATCGCCACCCAGCAGATGCGCCAGATCGCGCGAAATACTCAGGCCGAGGCCAGTGCCGCCATATTTGCGGTTGGTGGCGCCATCGGCCTGGCTGAAGGCGCCAAAAATATGTTCCAGATATTCCGCAGCAATGCCGATGCCGGTATCGCGTACGTCAAAGGCGACACGGCCATCCGGCGCCGCGCGGGCGGTCAGCGTTACCCGGCCGTGGTCGGTGAATTTGAGCGCGTTGGACAGCAGGTTTTTCAGAATCTGCTGCAGGCGCGCCGGGTCGGTATACATCTGCGGCGGCAGCGACGGCTCCAGCACAATTTCAAAATCGATATTGCGCGAGGCCGCCAGCGGGCGGAACAGTTGTTCCAGCGGTTCCAGCGCACCGCGCGGGCTGATGCTTTGCGGCCATAGTTCCAGCTTGCCGGCCTCAACCTTGGACAAATCCAGAATGTCGTTAATCAAGGTCAGCAAATCATTGCCCGCCGAATAAATGGACTGGGCGAATTTGACCTGTTCGGCATCCAGATTGCCGTGGCTGTTATCCGCCAGCAGCTTGGCCAGGATCAGCGCGCTATTCAGCGGCGTGCGCAGCTCGTGCGACATATTGGCGAGGAATTCGCTCTTGTAGCGGCTGGTGCGGCTCAGTTCTTCGGCGCGCGCTTCCAGTTGCAGATGCGCTTCGCGCAAGGCTTTGTTGCGCTCTTCCACCATGGCTTTTTGCTGCAACAAGGCTTCGGTCTGTTCGCCCAGTTGCTCGTTGTTCTGTTCCAGCTCGGCTTGCTGGCTTTCCAGCCGCACTTGCGATTCCTTCAGCGTGCGCGACTGTTCTTCCAGTTCTTCGTTGGCAACCTTCAGTTCTTCTTGCTGCGCTTGCAGCTCTTCGTTCAGTTGCTGCGTTTCTGCCAGCACGTCTTGCAGGCGCTCGCGGTACATGGCCGATTCGATGGCGGTGCCGACGTTGTACGAAGCAAGGCGGGCAAACTCCTCCAGCATGGGCGGTACTTCGCCAGCAAAGCCGAGTTCGATCACGGTATTGACCTTGCGCTCGCCCTGCGCCGGCATGATCAGCACGGCGCGCGGTGCGGTCTGGCCCAAAGCGGAGGCCACGCGGATAAAGCTTTCCGGCAGATCGGTCAGCAACATGATGCGGTTTTCCGCGGCGGCCTGGCCGGACAAGCCCTGCGCCAGTTCAAAATGCTCGCGGCTGTTCACTGCATCTTCGGACCAGGCGTAATGCGCCATGCGCTGGAACTGACGGCCATCGCGCGTTACATAAATGGCCCCGACCGAAGCGCCGAGAAAATTCACCATAAAGTTGAGTATGTTCTCCGCCAGCGTGCTCAAGGCTTGCTCGCCCAGCATGCGCTGACCCAGTTCGCCCTGGCCGGTCTTCAGCCAGGCCTGGCGTTCCAGTTGTTCGGTATGCAGTTGCTGCTGGCCCAGCGTGGTGGCGTACACCGCGCTCAGCGTTTTGAGCTGACGGCGGCCATTCAGCGCCATCAAGGCGCCGGCAATCACGCCGACCACAATAGTGGCTATGACCAGCAGGGTGATGGTGTCGCTGGCTTCGCGATTACGTTGCGTGCGCAGTGCTTCTTGCGCCTGGATGATCTGGGTAAAAAAGCCGCGCATGTCGTCCATGCGGCGCTTGCCTTCTTCCGCCTCGGGGCCCGTCACCTGCTTTTGTGCTTCCGGGTCAGCCGAGCCTTTGAGCGTGATCATGCGCGCGGCATAGTTGCGCCAGTCTTTGTAGCCGCTTTCGCCGCGACCCAGCCATGCCACTTGATTGGGATATTCCGCCAGCAGATCACGCAAGTCGCTGATGGTGGCGGGCACGTTGGTGGCGGCGCTGTTGTACGGGTCCAGAAAGACTTCGCGACCGGTGACCAGATAACCCCGCAGGCCGGTTTCAGCGTCGATCAGCTGCTTGACGGCCAGGTTGGTCTTGCCGATGACCTGATCGGCATGGTCAACCCAGCGGTTGACGTTCATCAAATAGAACACCAGCGAGATGAAAATGGCGGACATCACACCTGCCACCAGCAAAGGCAGGCTCACATTGCGTACCAGGATGGCACGGAAAGTTTGTTCCGGGATGGCGGCAGGAGCGCTTCGGTTCATGGCTTCTTCATCTAGCCCACGCTGGCGACCAGATGAACTGCGCTCGCGCGCAAGGCAACGGAGCTACAGGGCAGGGCGCGCCAGCGAGCGGCATAAGGGTTCAACCGCCAGCGGCAGCCGCATTGCGTTTATCCGGGCGGACATGGCAAAGCGGCCGCTACGGGGCGGCCTTTATAAGTGTTTTTTGTTAGCGCAATAAAGCGCCCGATCGGCAATTGCGCATTATTGCGCCTTTGCACGGCGATTGAATCCGCATTGCAATATTTGCATGCGGCAAGCTCAAATCAATTTAATCGGGGATTCATTACGGTAAATCGCTGGCGATTCTGTCATGTGACATGCCAGATCGATGTAGGCATATATCCTACATCAATGTAAGCGCTGACATGATTTTTGAAAACCGGAGAGATCTTTATGCTCGAAGCATGCCAAACCGGGCTTTAATCGCCCGATCTGGCAGGTTGAATACAGCGTAATTGCGCGGGCAGTGGCGGATGCCGGGTTCAGGCCAGTTTGGTATCGGTCGCATCATCCGGGTTTTGCACGCCGGTGGCGAATTCGACTTCATATTCTTCGCGTTCGCTGCGCGCTTCTTCGGATTCATCGGCGCCGCTGTTTTCTTCCATGCGACGGATATCGGGGCTGACCGGATCATCGCCCAGGGGCGCATCGTCCACCAGCAGCGCGGCATCTTCGTCAGGCAGGGCCTCAATGTCAGGCTGGTTGAGGGCGTCGTCGAGCGCAGTGCGTTCGTTGATTTCGACGCCGTCGCCATCTTCTTCGGTGGCCCAGTCGCCAAGGCCGCTATCGCGCGTGGCCAGATCGTGGCGGGTATCACGATCCAGAGAAAAATCGCTGTGCGGGTTTGGGGTGGGAGTTGCCATTGTCATTCCTCCTGGTTTAATGCGTTGAGGGCTGACTGCTTTATTGCATCGCCCCGACTTGATACAAGTATGGCAAAATCGCCGACGGTTCCTGATCGGTGTTGCGCGGTAATGGCTGTAGGACTTCCGGATCACGTGGCCGCCGCAATGTTATTGGCTGCCACTGAGCCATCTTAATCCAATCGGGCCTTAATCCGGCCTGGCAATTCGGGTGCCACCGCCAGGTGCCACAAGCAGGGCTTCAATCCTGCAAGGAGCAGCAATTGAGCAATAATGTGCCGGATCAAAGCCTGGACGATTGCGCCTCAGAGCCGATTCATATTCCCGGCAGTATTCAGCCGCACGGCTTTATGTTGGTGTTGGCTGA
This sequence comes from Silvimonas sp. JCM 19000, assembly GCF_054652575.1. Classification (NCBI taxonomy): domain Bacteria; kingdom Pseudomonadati; phylum Pseudomonadota; class Betaproteobacteria; order Neisseriales; family Chitinibacteraceae; genus Silvimonas; species Silvimonas sp. JCM 19000. The sequence goes on from NZ_BAAIHC010000038.1 coordinate 9,044, forward strand.
AGGCGAGTTGGTCGTGCTGCAGGCCAGTGCCAATTGCGCCAGCTTGCTGGGCAGCCCCCCCGAGGCCTTGCTGGGCCAGGCGCTACCCGTATTGCTGCGTGATCAGCCCGAACTGCACAGCCGCATCAACACCCTGCTGGAACAAGACAGCAATCCCTCGCATTACGGCGAAGTCGCGTTCAAGAGCAACGCCGATGCCCGCTTCGAAATGATGGTGCATCGCCACGATGGCTTGCTCATTGCCGAATTTGAACCGCAAGCGGCCGGTCACGATTCTTTTTCTACGCTCTACCCGCTGGTGCGGCATTTTGTCGGCCAGTTGCAAGACGCCGATTCGACGGCTGCGCTGTGCGAACTGGCGGCGCAACAAGCCAGAAAGCTGACCGGCTTTGGCCGCGTGATGGTGTATCGCTTTGATGCCGACTATCACGGCCAGGTGCTGGCCGAAACGCTCAGCGCCGGCTATGACAGTTATCTCGATCTGCATTTCCCCGCCTCCGACATCCCGGCGCAAGCGCGCGAGTTGTACCGCCTTAACCGCCTGCGCGTGATTTCGGACGCCAATTACCAGCCGTCCCCGCTGGTGCCGCCCATCAACCCGACCACGCAACGGCCGCTGGATATGAGCCTGGCCCTGTTGCGCAGCGTGTCGCCGGTGCATCTGCAATACATGCGCAATATGGGCACGCTGGCCAGCATGTCGATTTCGCTGGTGGTTGACGGTCGCTTGTGGGGTTTGATTTCTTGCCACAACACCACGGCGCTGCCGGTGTCGTTCCAGACCCGCAGCGCGTGCGAGCTGCTTGGCCGCATTCTGTCGTTGCAGCTCGAAGCGCGTGAGGCGCACGCCCAGGCCGATCGCCGCCTGCAATTGCGCCATATGATCGTGCAGATGCTGGCGCTGATGGCCGACCGTGACGGCGTGGCGGAAGGTTTGCAGGCGGTGCCTGATGTATTCATGAATTTTGGCGCAGCGGCCGGCGCTGCGGTGGTCGCGGGCGACCGCTGCATCACCTTTGGCCAGACCCCGCCCAATGCCACCATCCACCAGTTGGTAGCGTGGTTGGGTGAGGGGGGCGAGCGCGAGGTCTATGCCAGCGACAGCGTGCGCCGCGATATTCCGGCGGTGCCCGAGTTGGCCGAATATTGCGCCGGCATCATGGCGGTTTCGATCTCGGAACTGCATTCGCATTATCTGGTGTGGTTCCGCCCCGAAACGGTACAGACCGTCACCTGGGCGGGCAAGCCGGGCAAGGCCGAAGTCAACGGCAAACTTAATCCGCGCGCCAGTTTTGCCGCCTGGGAACAAACCGTGCGCGACATGGCGCTGCCGTGGGATCGTGCCGAAACCGAAGGCGCAATCGAATTACGCAATGCCACGCTAGGCATCGTGCTGCGCAAGGCCGAAGAAATGGCCGCGCTGGCCGAAGAACTGCGCAAATCCAACAAAGAGCTGGAAGCGTTTTCGTACAGCGTGTCGCATGATTTGCGCGCGCCGCTGCGGCATATCGTCGGCTACGCCGAATTGCTGGGTGACTTTGAAGGCACGCGCTTGTCAGAGCGAGGTACGCGTTTTCTTGACCATATTGGCGATTCGGCGCGCTTTGCCGGCACCCTGGTCGACAACCTGCTGACGTTTTCGCAGATGGGCCGCTCGGCCTTGCGCCCGACCGAAGTCGATGTCTATGCGCTGATTGAGTCGGTGCGGCTGGAGATGGCGCCCGATCTGCAAGACCGCAATATTGAATGGAAGCTGCATCCGATGCCGCGCGTCATTGCCGACGCCGCATTCCTGCATCTGGCCTTGCGCAATCTGCTGAGCAATGCGGTGAAGTACACGCGTGGCCGCGACCCCGCCGTGATCGAGATCGGCGCCGAAGTACGTGGCCCTGACCACGTGATTTACATCAGGGATAACGGTGTGGGTTTCCATATGGATTACGCCAACAAGCTGTTTGGCGTGTTCCAGCGCCTGCACCGGATGGAAGAATTTGAAGGAACCGGGATCGGTCTGGCCAATGTGCGACGCATCATCGAGCGCCACGATGGTCGGACCTGGGCCGAAGGGGAGCTGGATAAAGGCGCCACCTTCTGGTTCTCCTTACCGCGTTCCGGCCCGCAAACCGTAAAACGTAGAGATGCCCATGCTAAAACCGATCTTATTGGTTGAAGATAACCCTAAAGATCTTGAACTGACGTTGGTGGCCCTGGAGCGTAGTCAGCTCGCCAACGACGTAGTGGTGGTCCGTGATGGCGCGGAAGCGCTGGACTATCTGTTTAGACGTAACGAGCACAGCGATCGCACCGAAGGCAATCCAGCCGTGATTCTGCTGGACCTCAAGCTGCCGCGTGTGGACGGCCTGGAAGTGCTGAAGATCGTGCGCGAAACGCCTGATTTGCGCTCGGTGCCGGTGGTCATGCTGACTTCCTCGCGCGAAGAACCCGATCTGGCGCGCGCCTATGAACTGGGCGTCAACGCCTATGTGGTCAAGCCGGTGGAGTTCCGCGATTTTGTCGCTGCCATTGCTGACCTTGGCGTGTTCTGGGCGGTGCTGAACGAGCCGCCGCCCGGTTCAGCGCGTTACCGCCTGCATCACCAGCGCTTGCCCCGCTCGTGATCCCGGCCGCAATCCCGTTGCTCGCGCCGTCCGGCCCCCATCGGCGGCGCGGTTTGTCCATTTCATAAGGTTTCCATGTCGGTTCTGACTCAGGTACGCATACTGCTGATTGAAGATAACGCGCGCGATGTCGAGCTGCTGTCGTTTGAACTGGAACGCACCGGCTTTGCCGCCACGCTGGACGTGGTCGACACTCCGCAAATGCTGCAGGAACGCCTGAGTGGTCCGTTCGACTATGACGTCGTGCTGGCCGACTTTTTGTTGCCGCTGTTTACCGGCGAAGATGCGTTGCGGCTGGTGCGGGAAAAATACCCGCAAATGCCGTTTATCTTTGTCTCCGGCGTGCTGGGCGAAACCCACGCCGTCAATGTGATGCGCCAGGGCGCAACCGATTACATCCTTAAACACAATCTGAGCCTGCTGCCCAAGGCGCTGCATCGCGCCATGGCCGAAGTGCGCGAGCGGCGCGAGCGCCTGCGTGCCGAAACCGCGCTGGCCGAGGCCAACACGCATATGCGGCTGGCGCTGCGGGCTGCCCGCATGGGCACATGGAATTTTGAGCCGGTGAGTGGCCGGCTGACATGGGATGAGCGTTGCCGCGAAATGTTCGGCTTGCCGCCCGATGCCGAGGTGTCGCTGGCGGTGTTTGAACAAGGCGTGCATCCGGCCGACCGGGCGCGCATGAGCGAGTTGGTGCGCGAAGCCATCAGCGCGCAAAGCTCGCGTGATTATTCGGCTGAATATCGTACCGTGGCACCCGATGGCCAGATCCGTTGGGTTTCTACGCGCGGCACGGCGTTTTTTGAACACGGCGTCTGCACCCGCTTTACCGGCGTGCTGAATGATGTGACCGAACAAAAGCATGCCGAAGACGCCATGCAGCGCCTTAACAGCGTGCTGGAAGAACGGGTGGAGGCACGAACGCGCGAACGCGACCGCACCTGGAAGCTGTCGCGCGATCTGTTTATGGTGGCGCGTTATGACACCACCGCCATCGCCATCAATCCAGCGTGGCACGATGTGTTGGGCTGGACCGAAGCCAGCCTGGTTGGCACGCATATCTGGGATCTGACGCACCCGGACGACCGTGCCGCCACCGAAGCCGAAGCCAGCGCCATCGCAGCGGGCCGCATTACCAATCGATTTGTAAACCGGGTGCGGCATGCCGATGGTTCTTATCGCTGGCTGTCGTGGACGGCGGTGCCGGACGACGGCTTTATGTACGCCGTGGCGCGCGACATTACCCATGAACGCATGGCGGTGGACGAACTGGCCGCAGCCAACCGCCAATTGCTGCGGCAAATCCACGAGCGCGAACAAGTCGAAGCCACGCTGCAACAAATGCAGCGGCTGGAAGCAGTCGGCCAGCTGACCGCAGGCGTGGCGCACGACTTCAATAATCTGCTGACCGTGGTTTTATCCAACGCCAGCTTTCTGGCGCGTGACGTGGTGCGCGAATCACCGCCCGACCGGGTGCTCAAACGCATTGCCAATATCCGCGAAGCCGGTGAACGCGGCGCGCGGCTCACCGTGCAATTGCTGGCTTTTTCGCGCCGACAACGGCTGGAGGCCAAGCCAACCAATCTGAATGAAACCGTGGCTGGCATGCAGGATCTGCTGCAATCCACCATGGGCGGTAGCGTCGGCATTGAATATCGCTTGCAGCCTGATTTATGGTCGGCGCTGGTGGACCCCACCCAGATTGAACTGATCATCCTCAACCTCGCCATCAACGCGCGTGACGCCATGGAAGTCGGCGGTAGCCTGGCGGTGTCGACGCATAACGAAGCAGTGCTGCAACGCGGTCCACGCCCGGAAGGTCCGGAGCCTGGCGACTATGTGGTGCTGTCGGTGACCGACAATGGTTCGGGCATGGATGAGGAAGTGCTGGCACGCGCGTTCGAGCCTTTCTTTACCACCAAAGAAGTGGGCAAGGGGTCCGGTCTGGGCCTGGCCCAGGTCTACGGCTTTGCCAAACAGTCGGGCGGTGGTGTAGCAATCCACACCGCGCCGGGCCGCGGCACCACGGTCAAGGTGTATCTGCCCCATGCCGCGCCCCTCCCCAGCGAAATTGCCGTTTGCCCCAGCGCGGTGGGCGAGACGGTGCCGTTTGTGACAGCCAGCACCTTGCTGGTGGTGGACGATGATCCGGCCGTGCGCGAAGTAACCACGCTGATGCTGCAAGACCTGGGTTATCGCGTCATCGAGGCGGCCAGTGGCGGCGCGGCGCTTGAACTGCTGGACCAGAACACCGATATCGCTTTATTGGTGGCCGACTTTGCCATGCCCGGCATGAACGGGGCCGAGCTGGCCAAGGTCGTGCGGCAGCGCCGTCCGCAAATGCCCATCGTATTTGTGACGGGCTATGCCGATCTGGCCGCGCTGGGTTCGATTGAGGCGGCCATCATCCAGAAACCGTATGGCCAGGAGCAACTGGCAGAGAAAGTCCGGCTGGCTTTACGCGGCACGGCCTGAGGCCGCAGCACGATAGAACAGGGCCGCAGTGGCGGCCCGGTAATCACTCAGCCTTAGGCAGCATCAGGATAAGGATGCGGCAATTTCGGCCAGGGCATCGTCGACGCGGTCCAGATCAAACGGCTTGGGCAGCAAGGTCGCCCCCGGAATATTGATTTTGCCTTGATCGTTGGCCAGATCAAAACCGGTGGCCAGGATAATGCGGGTGTCCGGAAACCGCGCGTAGGTTTCGCGGCCCAGTTCGATGCCGGATTTGCCCGGCAAGCTGACGTCGGTCAGCAAAATATGAAAGCGCTGTTGCTCCAGCTGGACCAGGGCGTCTTCCGCGGTGGCCACGGCAACCACCTGATGACCTGTCTCTTCCAGGTACTCAAGTAGCGTTGCGCGCAACATTGCGTTGTCTTCGACATACAAAATACTTAATTCGACGCTCATGGTGGTGTAAACAGGTAGGTGGTTTAATAAAGGATGTGACAACGTTGTCGATGGTTAGCTTTCAGGCTAGCGCATTTTTCTCGTAACAGATAATGCCCTTAAGGAGAATCATGTCAATCAGAATGGATCTGAAACTGGCGACGGAAGACCGGCACGAGGCGGTAGACCGCGCGTTCTCTGGCTTTGCCCTGGCCACCCGCAGCGGTTACGAGGCCTTTTTGCTGGCGCATGCCGCCGCGCTGTTTCCGCTGGAAGAACGGCTGGAAGCGCTGGGCATCGGCAACTGGCTGACTGACTGGCCGGAACGCCGACGCCGCGAAGCGCTGGCTGCTGATCTGGCGCAACTGGGCCTGAGCCGTCCCGCACCGTTGGCTGTGCCGGCAATCGACGTCAAAGGCCTGGCCGGAGCGGCCTATGTGCTGGAAGGTTCGCGCCTGGGCGCCCGATTCCTGGCGCGGCATGTATTGGCCGGTGAAGACCACAGCCTGCACGCCGCCACCCGTTATCTCACCCACCATGCCGAGCAGCCACTATGGCCACGCTTTGTAGAAAAACTGGATCAATTGCCCGCTGACAGCGTGCCTGATCTACGCACTGCCGCATTGCAGGTGTTCGACGTATTTGCCGACGCCGCCCAGCGCTATCGTCCCGCCGTGATCGAACCGACACTCGCCTGAACGTGTAGTAAAACCAAAGCAGTCTCTGTACCTGGTAATCAAATGACGAAGCTGAGTGCTGGCGCAAGCGCCGCTCTGGACCACGACGAATCCCTGGCCTTTATGCAGGGAGGCGGCGCGGTGGAGGCGCAAATGCGGGCGCTGGACTGGGCCGCCACCCCTTTGGGGCCTGCGGCACTGTGGCCGCAAAGTCTGAAAATGGCATTGGGCATCGTGTTGCCCTGCAGTTTTCCGATGCAATTGTGGTGGGGCCCGCAGCTGACCATGCTGTACAACGACGAGTTTGTGCAGATCCTCGGCGACAAACATCCGTGGGCGCTGGGCTCGCCGGTGGCCGAAGTATGGTCCGACGTCTGGCCGGTGGTGGGCTCGATGGTGCAACACGTCAAGGATGGCGGCAGCGCCGTGCAGGGCCGCGATCTGCAGTTGGTGATGACGCGCTTTGGCTATGCCGAAGAAACGTACTTTTCGTTTTCGTACAGCCCGGTGCGCGATGAGGGCGGCGCGGTGGCCGGCATTATCGTGCCGGTGATCGAGACCACGCCCAAAGTGCTGAGCGAACGCCGTCTGCGCGCCTTGCGTGATCTGGGGGCATTGCCGGATATCCGCGACTCCGCCTCGGTGATTGATGTGGCGATGAAAGTGCTGGCGGCGCATCCGCTCGATGTGCCGTTTGCCGCGTGTTATCAGATTGATGAGCACCAGGTTGCAACCCGGGTCGGGCTGGCGGGCATCGCGGCCGATAGCCCGCTGGCGCCGGCGCGGTTCCGGCTGGATGCGAGCGCGCCGTGGCCCGCCGCCGAGGCGTTGCAACTGGTGACCGGGCTGGCCTTCAGGCAGGTGGTCGCCGCTTTTGGCGAACACGCGCTGGCGCCATGGGATGCCCCCATCGAACAAGCCATGGTATTGCCGCTGCGGCTGGAAGGCTGGCAAGGCGTATTGATTTGTGGCGTCAGTCCGCGCCGTGCGCTTGATGCCGATTACCGAACCTGGTTTGACCTGATTGCCGGGCAGTTCGGCAACGCGCTCAACCACGCACTCAGCCACGAGCAAGCGCAGCAGCGCGCCGACCGCCTGGCCGAACTTGATCAAGCCAAGACGGTGTTTTTTTCCAATATCAGCCACGAATTCCGTACCCCGCTCACGCTGATGCAGGCCGCTACGCAAGAGCTGGCCACGCTGCCGCAAGCCGGATCGGCGGGCGAATCGCTGGATATGCTGGTGCGCAACCAGCAACGCTTGCTCAAGCTGGTTAACAGCTTGCTGGATTTTTCCCGTATCGAAGGCGGGCATCTGCCAATACAACGCCAGCCGCTGGATCTGGCCAGTTACACCGCCGAGTTGGCCGAGAGTTTCCGCAGCCTGATGGAGCAGGGTGGCCTGGTCTTGCTGGTGGATTGTCCGCCCTTGGCGCAGCCGGTCTGGATAGATCGCGGGTTGTGGGAAACCATCGTGCTGAACTTGCTCAGCAACGCCTTCAAATTTACCCTGGCCGGTACCGTCAGCGTGCGTTTGCATGCCGATGCCACGGGCGTGCAGTTGCAGGTGGTCGACACGGGCGTGGGCATTGCGCTGGATCAGCAGGCTTTGTTGTTCCAGCGTTTTCAACGGTTGGAAGGCAATGGCGGCCGCAGTTTTGAAGGCAGCGGCATTGGCCTGTCGATGGTGCATGAGCTGGTGCATTTACTGGATGGCCAGATCGAGGTGTATAGCCAGGTTGGCGTCGGCACCACCTTCAGCGTGCAGATGCCATGGGGCAACGCGGCCGAGACCGCGCCGCCCCGGGCTGAACCCGATCCGGTGCTGATGCGGCGCGCCTATGTCGAGGAGGCCGCCCAATGGCTGGATCAGGGGCCGCTCGAAGCCGAACCCGATGCCACCTTGCAATCCCGCGCCGCCGCCGATCTGATCCTGGTCGTCGACGATAATCTGGATTTCCGCCGCTGGCTGGTGCGCGTGCTGGCCAGCTCGGGTTATACCGTCATGGCCGCCAGCAACGGGCGCGATGCCTTGCGGCTGGCGCGAGAAACACCGCCGCGGCTGGTGCTGAGCGATGTAATGATGCCGGACATGGATGGCTTTGCCCTGATGCAGGCCCTGCGCGCCGAGCCGACGCTGGCGCTGGCGCCCGTGCTGTTGCTGTCCGCTCAGGCGGGCGAAGAGGCCCGCACCGGGGGCTTGCTCAAGGGGGCCGATGACTATCTGGTCAAGCCTTTCAGCGCGCAGCAATTGCTGGTGCGGGTGCGCGGCAACCTGCTGCAGGCCTATGCCCGCCAGGGCGCGGCCGAGGCCCTGCGCCAGAGCGAACAACGCTTTCGCGAAGTGGCGGACGCCGCGCCGGTGATGATCTGGGTGTCGGACGAGTCGGGTCTGCGCACCTGGTGCAACCGGCCGTGGCTGGCATTTACCGGGCGCAATCTGCCGCAGGAACTCGGCCATGGCTGGGCCGAAGGCGTGCATGCGGATGATGTGTCGCGTTGCCTTGCCGTCTATGCCCGCGCCATCAAGCAGCGCGAGCCGTTCCGCATGGATTACCGCCTGCGGCGTGCCGATGGCGAATTCCGCGTGATCGAAGATCATGGCGTGCCGCATATTACCGGCGATGGCCGCTTTGTCGGCTTTATCGGCTCTTGTGTGGATGTGACCCGCACGCGGATGTCGGAAGAAGCGCAGCGCCGCTTGAACGAAACGCTGGAAGTGCGGGTGCAGGCGCGCACCGAAGAACTGGCGGCGTCATATCGCTCGCTGCTGACGCAAATCCAGGAACGCGAACGCGTTGAAACCACGCTGCGCCAGATGCAGCGGCTGGAAGCGGTCGGCCAACTGACCGCGGGCTTTGCCCATGACTTCAATAATCTGCTGACCGTGGTGCTGGCCAACGCACGCCTGCTGGACCGGGTGGTGAGCGATGACACCGGCAAACGCCGCGTTGAAATGATCCGTACCGCCGCGGAGCGCGGCGCGCGCCTGGTGGCGCAGTTGCTGGCATTTGCCCGACGGCAAAAGCTGGAACCGCATGTGGTTAATCTGAACGAGACGCTGGCGGGGATGGCCGATTTGCTACAAAGCACGCTCGGCGGCATGAATCAGCTGGAACTGGCATTCAGCGAGGACCTGGCGCCAGCGCTGGTTGATATTACCCAGCTGGAACTGGTGGTGCTCAACCTTGCCATTAACGCCCGCGACGCCATGCCCAATGGCGGCGCGCTGCGGATTTCAACCAACAATGTTTCGGTGAATACCGACTTCAGCACGCAGATGGCATTGGCCGTGGGCGAATACGTGCGCCTGGCGGTGAGCGATACCGGTACGGGCATGCCGCCCGAGGTGGTGGCGCGGGCATTTGAACCTTTCTTTACCACCAAGGAAGTCGGCAAAGGTTCCGGTCTGGGCCTGGCGCAGGTGTATGGCTTTGCCCGGCAATCGGGCGGCACCGTCACCATCGACACTTCGCCGGGGCGCGGCACCACGGTGTCGGTGTTCTTGCCCGCCACGCAACAGGAAGGGGCCAGCCCGCGTGTCATCAACGTGCTGCCCGGCAGCGGCGGTAATGTGAGTGGCCAACAGCGGGTGCTGGTGGTGGACGACGACGACGATGTGCGCGAAGCCACCGTCGCCGTATTGCAGGATGAGGGCTACACCGTGGTGCAGACCGGTGATTGCACGGTGGCGCTGGAATTGATCGCCACCAACGACGACATCGACGTATTGGTCGCCGACTTTGCCATGCCCGGCATGAACGGGGCCGAACTGGCGCGCCGCGCGCGCATTCTGCAACCCGATCTGCCGGTGCTGTTTGTGACTGGCTACGCTGATCAGGTGTTGCTGGGCGACTGGAGCGCGGAACAGATCATGCAGAAACCGTTCCAGCCACAAGATCTGGCGGCCCGCATCAGCCGCTTGCTGGGCCATCACCGTGCACGCATGGCCAGCAGGTGAACCGTATAGGGTGGGACTCGGCGTCCCCGTCTTGACCCACCTGACAAAGTGGTATGCCAGGTATAACGACGTGGCCTATGGCTTTGAGTGGTGGGTCAAGACGGGGACGCCGAGTCCCACCCTATGCCAGCGGAGCCTGGCAAACAAAACAGCCCCAAATACAGCGGGTCTTAAACCACTGCCATTTGGGGCTGTTGTAGGGTAGTCAGGTTGCTGGCTGCGCTACAGCAGCCCGCACGCCATTACTGGTTGTATTGGGCCTTGGCTTCTTTCACGCAGCTATCCTTTTTGTCGCCAGCAAATGCATCGCATTTTTCCTTGGCCACTTTGTAGTCAGCGTCGTTCTTTTCCTGGTCAGCCTTGGCGGTTGCCTTGTAGCGATCCTTGTTGGCATCGATATCGGCCAGCGACTTATCGCGATCAGCCTTGGCGGTTTGCTTGCAGACGTCCTTGTTGTTACCGGCCAGACCGCCACACTTTTCGTCGGCTACGGCATAGGTCGACTTGGCGCGTTGTTTAGCGGCATCGCTACGGGCCTTGTCGGTGTTCTTGTCTTGGGCGTCGAGGTCAGCGACGGCGATATCGCGGTCGGCCTTGGCTTGTTCCTGGCACACGTCTTTGCCGTTGCCGGACAGCGACTTGCACTGGTCTTTGGCGGCGTCATAGCGTTGGTCGATGGAGTCTTTGCGCGTCTTGTATTCTTCGTGGGTCAGCTTGGCAAAGCTCACAGCCGGAGCAGCGATCAGTGCGGCAGCAATCAGCGACTGGATGGCGTATTTACGCATATTGTTCACCTTGTTTTTTATTGAAAAGAGTGGCTGGCATTGGCCAGTCCGTGAGATGAACTATACGTAGACGCGTCGATTCGCTAAGTCGTCCTCCGCACTAATACAGGGCAAGACCAGACATAAAAAAAGCGTAGGCCGCAACCTACGCTTTATGACTAATGAATATTTGTGGCTGGCGATTAAAGCCAGTAAATCAAAGCGATTACCGCCACTATCAACGCAATACGCGTGATTTTATATACGCGCGGATTCCAGCGTTTAAAACGCCGCCGTTGCTGACCCATCAAATCGGCATAGCGGAACAATTTGCTGATCGCGCCCACCTTGTCGCCGTCCTGATTGGGCGAAGCCGCCTGCGCCACCAGATTGCGCCCGATCCAGCCATTAAACGCCTGCATGATGCGGTTATTCATCGGGCGCTCAAGGTCAGCAAAGAAAATCAAACGGTCTTTACCGCTCTTGTTTTCTACCCAATGGATATAGGTTTCATCAAACACCACGCCTTCGCCATCGCGCCAGCTATAGCGCTCACCGTCCACCGAAATAAAACAGCGATCATCATTCGGCGTAATCAGGCCCAGGTGATAACGCAAAGAACCGGCAAAGGGATCGCGGTGCGGATTGAGTTTTCCGTCTACCGGCAAATAGGCAAACATCGCGGCTTTGATCGACGGCAAATCACGCACCAGCGCCACGGTTCTGGGGCAAAGCTGTTCCGCGCTGGGATGGCTGTCGCCATACCACTTTAAATAAAAACGCTTCCAGCCAAATTTAAAAAATGAATTGAAACCGGCGTCGTCATTGTGCTGGGCAGCGCGGATTTGCTGGGCGTTGTGCAAGGCTTCGGCTTCGGCGCGGATGACTTCCCAATGGGCCTGGATCACCTCCAGGTCTTTGAAATAACTGACCGGAATATAGGGCGTGGTCGGCACGCGGGAAAACAGATACATCAGCACGTTGACCGGCGCGACAAAGGCCGAGTGATCAAACAATTGCTTGAAGAACTTGTGGCGCTCGCGGCCACGAAAATGCACGTACAGCACAGACAATAAAATCGGCACCAGTATCAATGCCTTGAGTAACCATGACCCCATTGCGGACCCCACACCGGGCGCGCAGCACCGCGGTTCTAGCTATAAAACAGAAAGAGAAACCGCTCGGGTCATCAGCCTGAGCAATCAGCAGTTGATTGCTTATTTGATTGTACCGAACGAAATGATGTGATTTTAAGCCAGCCACGGCCTGATCACTAGTGCAAAAAGCCTGTACGCCGAAGGACGGGAACCCTGGTCTGCCCGGCGTTTCCCACCTGATGTTGCACCAGCCAGCCCGGCCTGGTCATTACCGAATCAAACCAAGGAGTGTTTTTATGCTGCTGGAAGGTTCCTGCCAATGTGGCGCGGTGTCGTTCAAAGTGGAGTCACCGCATCCTTATCCCTACCAACGTTGTTATTGCAGCATTTGCCGCAAAACCCAAGGCGGCGGCGGTTATGCCATCAATCTGGGGGCGCTGTACAACACGCTCGATATCAAAGGTAAAGCGCATATCAAGATGTATCACGCGCGAGTGCAGAATCCGGAGGACAAGCAGGCGCATATCAGTAGTGGCGAGCGGCATTTTTGTGGCGAGTGCGGTACCGCGCTGTGGGTGTATGACGCCGAATGGCCCGAGCTGGTGCACCCGTTTGCCTCGGCCATCGATACGCCGCTGCCCAAGCCGCCCGAGCACGTGCATATGATGCTGGAGTTCAAACCCGACTGGGTGGAGGTGGATTTTATGCCGCGCGACCAGAAGTTTTTGCGCTATTCCACCGAGTCGATTGCCGAGTTTCATGAGCGGGTGGGGCCAGGCAAGATGTAATGCATGCGGCGCTGGCGCTGGCGTAAGGGTCAGACCAGCGCCTTGAGCGCCGCCGCTGCCTGGCGCAGGTCAGCCACAAACTGCGCGTATTCCGCCGCTTTGGCCGCCGGGTCGGGCAGGCGCAGCAAGTACGACGGATGCACCGTCACCCAGACCTTGCGGCCGTCTTCCAGCGCGGTCCATTGCCCGCGATATTGTTTGAGCGTGGCACCATGCCCCAGCAGCGCTTGCGCGGCCGTGGTTCCCAAAGCCACCAGCAGCTCCGGCTTTACTGTAGCGATCTCGCTGTCCAGCCAATGTTGGCAGGCCGCCATTTCGCGTAATCCCGGTTTGCTGTGGATACGCCGTTTGCCGCGTAATTCAAATTTGAAATGCTTGACCGCATTGGTCACATACAGACTGCCCCGATCCAGCCCGGCTTCGTCCAGCGCGCGGTCGAGCAATTGTCCGGCCGGGCCGACAAAAGGCTGGCCGGCCAGATCTTCTTGATCGCCCGGTTGTTCGCCCACCAACATCAAGCGCGCCTTGGCATTCCCGGCACCAAACACCGTTTGTGTGGCGGGTTGCCACAGCGGGCAATCCTTGCAGTGCGCGGCTTGCTGGCGCAATTGGTCCAGCGTGCCGCTGTTGATCATGGGGGCTGCGGCCGGAGTCAGCTTGCGATGTTTGCGCGGATCGGTCGCGGCGTGGTCGACCATGCTTTGTGTGCGCGCCGCGGCACTGTTAATCAACGGCTGGATCAGCGTGGCCTCCGGCAGATTGCGCCAGTATTTGCGCGGCATCTCTGATTGCATCATCGCCACCTTTAGCCGGGCGGGATTAAAGATGCTCGCGTAATAAGTGCGCCATAAATCTTCGTTGGCGTCTTCGGCCGGTACGTCCGCTTTCTGGGCGCCGGGCAGCTCGTGTAATTGCTGGCCGTCCCAATGCACGCTGGTTTCTGGCGTCAGTATGCTCCAGTCCATATTGGCAAAACGCCGCGTAAAGAAGGGCGCGGTCGCCATCACGATATGGTGGGTGGGTTCAAACCACGCCATAAAGCGCTCGCCCGCCGCGGTATCGATCTGGCGAAAGCGGACAAAGGCTTTCATCTTGTGCATATCGCGCTGCACGGCCTTGGCCATGCCATGCGCGCGCACCACGTCGGGGTCGACGGCAATATCCAGCAATTGCGGTTGCTGGCGCAGGCGCCACAGCAAGCGGTACAAAAACGCAAAGCGATCGGCATCGGCATGCAGCGCCACGCGTTGGCATAGCTGCATAAACGTGCGCGACACCGAAAACTGCGGCGGATCGATAATCTCGTGCTGCAGCGGATCATCAGCAAACAAGCCACCATTGCTGCCGATGCACCACGCCACGTGCTCGGGCGCGACGCCATCAATGGCCATCTGCCGGGCTGCGGCGCGCCAGCCGGCAAAGTCGGTTTCATGCGCAAGGGTGACGATACGCATGGCGCTTAGCCAAACAGATCGGGCTGGACCGGCGGTGTACGCAATTGCGCGGCCAGGCTGGCGCCGTCCAGCGTTGCGCCTGGGCTGTGGCCCGGCAGCGTTATAAAGGGCAGGATTTTTTTGAGCGGTACGTGCAAACGCCCCAGATCATCGCTGCGTAAAGCGCGAACCCGGCGCGTGCTAAGAATGCGCTCCACCGCCTTGCTGCCCAGGCCCGGCACGCGCAACAGCATTTCGCGCGGCGCTTTATTCAGATCAACCGGAAAGCGCTCGCGATGGCGTAGCGCCCACGCCAGCTTGGGGTCCATATCAAGATCCAGCATGCCCGCTTTCGGATCGACAATTTCGTCGGCGCTAAAGCCATAAAAGCGCATCAACCAGTCGGCCTGATACAAGCGGTGTTCGCGCACCAGCGGCGGGGCCTTGAGCGGCAGGGCTTTGCTGGCGTCCGGAATGGGGCTGAAGGCGGAGTAATACACCCGGCGCAAACGGTAATTGCCATACAGATTGGCGCTGGTGGCCAGGATGGCCTGGTCATTGGTGGCATCGGCACCCACGATCATTTGCGTGCTTTGCCCGCCCGGGGCAAAGCGCAACGGTTTGCGTGCAGCCGGATTGGCGCGGCTTTCGCGGCTTTCGTCGATACGCCAACGCAAGCGCCCCATCGAGCGCCGGATTGCGCGGGCGTCTTTTTCGGGCGCCAGATCGCTCAGGCTTTGCTCGGTGGGCAATTCGATATTGATGCTGAGCCGATCAGCATAGCGGCCGGCTTCGGCCAGCAATTCTTCGCTGGCATCGGGTATGGTCTTGAGGTGGATGTAGCCGCGGAAATCGTGTTCTTCGCGCAGCACTTTGGCCACGCGCACTACTTGTTCCATCGTGTAATCGGCGCTGCGGATAATGCCGGAGCTTAAAAACAAGCCTTCGATGTAATTACGTTTGTAGAAATCGAGCGTGAGCTTGACCACTTCTTCCACGCTAAACCGCGCGCGTTGCACATTGCTGGACACCCGATTTACGCAATACAGGCAGTCGTACATGCAGTAATTGGTCAGCAGGATTTTAAGCAAAGAAATGCAACGGCCATCGGGCGCGTAGCTATGGCAGATGCCCATGCCTTCGGTACTGCCCACGCCACGGCCGTCTTTGGAATCGCGCTTGTCGCTGCCACTGGACGAACAGGAGGCATCATATTTGGCGGCGTCCGCCAGGACCTGCAATTTGATCTGGAAATCCATGTTGCTGCCTGCGGGGTGAGCAAAAGGAAAGCCATTTTAGTGAACGATCGTTCTATTATCAAAATTGGCCGACGCACGTCAGGGTGAAGGCAGCGCAGTGCCTGCGCACGCTCAATGGTCGGGAATCTCGTCGATGCTGCGCGGCTCGGTGGGCGCGCGGCCGTTCATTTCGCGACGGTACTGTGCCGACATCTGATAAGCCCGTTTGCGCGCGCGCATGATCTGGCCCAGCGGCCGATGCGCTTGCAAACCATGCCACGGGCTAAAGCTGATGACGTCCTGCGTCCATGCAACGCGCGCTGGATTAAAACTGTTCTGCCGCGCAAAGCGCAGCTCGGCCACGCTATGCCACGGGCTTTGCTCCTCCGGCCAGATGACCGAGGCGTCTTCTACCGGCATGATGGCCAGATCGCTACACAGCTGGACTTGCACCTCATACACCAGCTCATGCTCAGCACAGAACGCAGCCACGGCATCGCGCAGGGCCGACGGATGATCATGCATATTCAGCGCCTTGCCATGCAGCGCCTGCATCTCGGGCGTGGCCGGCACCACGCGTAATTTGGCCACGTATTCGCCATAGCGGATTGCTGCCATGGTGGAAAACCATTCGCCCAGAATATGGGTTTCTGGATGGCCAAACGATGCCAGCGTGCTGCTGTCCTGGCCGATCGCATGCAGCAGGGCGTTGGTGCCGCGCGCGGTGGTCGAGACGGCTTGTTTGAGCGCGTCCGGATCGTTGGCGTGTTTTTCCAGCAACTGCATTTGCTTGAGAAACTCCGCCGCCGTGCTGACCGAAAACGCCAGCCCGTTGACCATGACAAAATCTTGCGTCGACTCCCCCTCATGGCCGTCGAGTTTGGCGCCGGGCACGCCCAGAATCTTCAGAGCCAGACCGCGCGGGGTAGAAATGCTGTCGGCGAGAATATCGCCGGGCGTTGTTGAATACCGCGCCAGCACGGAAAAGACGCCCGGTACGGCAAACACGCCTTGTGCCAGATGGCGCGGCAGATCATTGCGCACCACCAACTCGCCTTTGAGCACGCCATGCGTCTTGGCATGCACGCTGCGTACGGCATGCTGGTAGCGCTCGAACATGATGGTGCTGATGTGATGCATGCTGGCGGCAATGGACTGGAAGGTTTGCTCCTCGTCCGGAGCGATCTGTTCCACGCTGGCATCAAACAACACATAGCGAGTGGTCATCATTTGCGCTTCCGATCATCAATAATGGATAGCGTCGATTGTGCGAGGCGAGCCTGGCATTGCGTATAAGCCCGTCCCGCTTGCGTAGGTAGGAAAGCCGGGCTGCGCTGTCAGTGGGCCGCCCACAATATTGCGTTTCTGTGCTGTTCAACTTTTTCCAGGAGTACACGATGCAGATTGATCTGACAGGCAAGACCGCGTTGGTGACGGGTTCGACCACGGGCATAGGCTATGCCATCGCAGCCGGACTGGCGCAGTCGGGCGCGGCCGTCGTTATTATCGGGCGCGATGAAAGCCGCGTGGTCGCCAGCGGGCAAACACTGCGGGAGTTGGCACCCGCGGGGGCGTCGATTTCTGGCGTGGCCGCCGATCTGGGCACGGCGGAAGGCTGCGCGGCGCTGATCGCTGCAGTGCCCAAGGTGGACATCCTGGTCAATAACGTCGGCATTTTCGGGCTCAAGCCGTTTTTTGAAATTGATGATGCCGAATGGCAACGTTTCTACGACGTGAACGTGATGTCAGGCGTGCGGCTGTCGCGGCATTACCTGCAGCCGATGCTGCAACAGGGCTGGGGCCGGGTGATTTTTCTGTCGTCCGAATCGGGCGTCAACATCCCGGACGATATGCTGCATTACGGCTTTACCAAAACGGCCATGCTGGCGATTTCACGCGGCCTGGCCAAACTGGCGCGCGGCAGCGGCGTGACCGTTAATGCGGTGCTGCCCGGCCCGACCTTGTCGGAAGGCGTGAGCAATATGTTGTCGGATGAGGTGGCGCGCAGTGGTCGTAGTGTTGAGGCAGTGGCCAAAGAGTTTGTGCAAACGCAACGCCCCAGCTCCATCATCCAGCGCGCCGCCACTACCGAAGAAGTGGCGAACATGGTGGTTTATGCGTGCTCGCTGCAGGCTTCGGCCACCACCGGCGCCGCTTTGCGCGTCGATGGCGGGGTGGTCGAGTCCATCATCTAAGCACGCTTGATCCGGCGACGGCCCGCGTCGCCGCGCCGTGGTGTCTGCAGGTTCGCCCCGTACGGTTATGCCGACGGGGCGAATTTTTTGTATCCGCCATGCGCTGGTTTTGTATCTGGTGTGTAAACCGGTTTGAAACGTCCTCTGTAGTTTTGTTTCGGCTATTACGCGCTAGCGCACCGCCCATCGGTTGTACACGTGTTGAACCCGCGGGCTGAACCGCGCATTTTACCGCCGTTTTAAACGCCTGCAGCCCAAGGCCTGCCTGAGTCAGCGCCCGTTTCAGCACACGGTGATGTAGGCAGGATGTGGCTTTTTGTGTAGTTGAATACGCGCTGTTTCATGGCATAGGCTACGCTGCGAATCCAAACCGGTTTGGCGACGACCAGAACGGCGGATTTTTGCGGGGCTTTATGGAGAGGCCCTTTGATTCCAGCAAACAGCAAGGGCGCATGCCGCCAGCAACAAAAAGGAATGAGCAAAAATGCGATTCAGACTCACAGTCTTCAGTTCCATCCTGTCTCTGGCCCTGGCCGCCTGCGGGGGCGGTGATGGCGCCACCACCAGCATCGCCAGCAGCCAGGCCGCCACCACCTCATCGTCCTTTAATGCCAGCGGCGCTTCGGTGCAGCTGTTTCATTGGCGCTGGGCGGATATCGGCAAGGAATGTACCGACTTTATCGGCCCCAAAGGCTACGGCGCTGTGCAGATTTCGCCGCCGCAGGCCACCAAGATTGCGGGCGCGTGGTGGGACATCTATCAACCCGTCAATTTTGGTTCGCTCACCAGCCGTATGGGCACCGAGGCGCAACTGAGCGCCATGATCGCCAGCTGCCATGCCGCGCATGTCCGCGTATACGCCGATCTGGTGGTCAACCAGATGGGCCTTGATTCCAGCAACACGTATAGCGCAACCGACGGGTCAAGCTGGAACAAGGACACGCTGACCTATCCGCAATTCAGCAGCGCCGATTTCCATAGCGCTTGCGACATCCAGTCCAGCGACTATGGCACGCCGGGCAATCGCAACAACGTGATGTTGTGTCGTCTGAACGGCATGCCCGATCTGGCCACCGAAAGCAGCTATGTGCAGGGCGTGATTTCGACTTATATGAAGAAATTGCTGGCGCTGGGCGTAGATGGTTTCCGTATCGATGCGGCCAAACACCAGCAACCGGGTTCGCTCAACACGATACTCAATACGGTCAAAGCCGCGTACCCGACTACGCTGGCTGGCGAAAGCATCTGGGTAACGCAAGAGGTGATCCCGGATGGCAATGTGGTGCGCTCCGACTATTACCAGAACGGCACGCTGAACGAATTCCAGTTCACCTACGCCATGCGCGATGTGTTCCGCAATAACAATGGCCTGAACCTGGCATCGATCCCGACCGTGATGGGCACGCCGGGGAACTGGGGCGGCACATGGGGCTTTGTGCAACCGGCGTATGCCACCGTGTTCGTCAACAACTGGGACACCGAACGTAGCGGCACCGATTCGCTCAATGCCAGCAACTACACCGGCGCCACCAACGATAGCTCAGGCACCAAACGCTACGATCTGGCCAATATCTTTATGTTGGCGTGGCCCTACGGTGAAGCCATGGTGCATTCCGGCTACCGCTTTACCACCTCGGACCAGGATGCCCCGACCGCCAGCCCGTATGACAGCAGCGGCAATGCGCAAATCAACGTTAACTGGGACTTCATCCATCGTTGGAGCGATATCGCCAATATGGTTGGCTTCCGCACCGCCACCAGCGGCCAGGGCGTGAGCAACTGGACCACCGGCACGGGCAATCAGATTGCCTTCAGCCGTGGCGCGGTCGGCTTTGTCGCCATCAATAACGACACCAGCGCGTGGACCAAAACCTTCCAGACCGGCTTGCCCGCAGGCACCTACTGCAACGTGGTACACGGCCTGGTTTCCGGCACCAGCTGCGCCAGCGATAGCGTAACCGTAGACAGCAGCGGCAATGCCACCATCACCCTGCCAGCCAACGGGGGTAGCACGGTGCCAGCGGTTGCAATCTACACCGGGCAAAAACTGGGCAGCAGCACGTCCACCGGTAGCGGCACGTGCACGGTGACGTTCAGCATTGCCAACGCCAACACGACTTACGGCCAGAATCTGTATGTCGTCGGCAATCAGACCGCACTGGGCAGCTGGACGCCAGCCAGTGGCTACGCGCTGACCATCCAGGGTAGCGGCGCTAACGCCACCTGGTCCGGCAGTGTCAGCCTGCCCGCCAGCACGGCGGTGCAATATAAATACATCAAATGGGATGGCAGCACGGCCACGTGGGAAAGCAATCAATCCACCACCAGCGGCAATCGTGAATTCACGACGTGCAGCTCGGGCACAGCGACCCAGGCGGACGGCAGTTTCAAATCCTGATGTAATGCGGTGCGCAAGGCAAAACCGGCCATTAAGGCCGGTTTTTTTATGCAGTGACCGCGCCAAGTATCCGGTTGCGGCCGGTTTGTTTGGACTGGTACAGCCAGTGATCGGATCGCGCCACAAATGCCTCAATGGATTCGCCGGATTGCCACACCGCAATGCCCGCGCTGAGGGTATAGCGCACGATCTGCTCGCCCGCCCGATAACGCCGCGCTGCCACTTGCTCGCGCAAGCGCTCGGCCATAACAGCCGCGGCGGCGGCATCGCTATCCGGCAACAGAATGCCGAATTCCTCGCCGCCCAGACGCCCGATGTAATCGCCATCGCGCACGCTGGCCTCGGCCAGCAAAGCAAAATCACGCAGGATGGCATCGCCAGTAGGGTGGCCATATCGATCATTGATCGCCTTGAAATGATCGATATCGATCATCACCAAAGCGAGCGCGCGGCCATGACGTCCGGCCCGCGCCATTTCCCGCTGCGCCTGCTCAAAAAATGCTTTGCGCGATAACACGCCGGTCAAAAAGTCGCGATTGGCGATCTGCTCGGCCTGGCTCAACAGGGTGTCATGCGTCATCACCACGGCCCCCATGGTCAGCCCCGGCATGATCAAAGCCCCCAAAGACAAGAACACCAAGCTGCTGAACGAACCGTCGAGCAACAGCGGCACGTTTTCCGGGCGTTGCAGATAGACAAAGCCGCGCACGGCATAGCCAACCGCAAACGCCAGGGCCAGCACCGCAGTCAGCATATGGCCATGGGTGGCGCGGTGAACCGGGCGATGTTTCAGTATGGTGTAACCAATCATGGTGCTGAGCACACCATGCACCACCGACATAAACGCCACCCGCAAATTCATGTAATCCACCGGATATCGCAAAAGCGGAATCACCAGGGCGACCAGGGCGACGGTGGCGATCATGCCGGGCCACGGCACATCGAGGCGGAAAAAACGGCGGCAACCGGCATAGAACAAGCAAATCGCCAGGGCCAGTAGCGCATTCGCCATGCTGTAGCCGATCCACAAAGGACCGGAGGCCTGGCAGAGATAACAAGCCAGTGCCACGATTTCCAGCACAATCGCCCAGGTCCATTCACGTATGCCAGGCAGCCGGCTACGACGCAGCGACAACATGACCAACAGCATCATGGTGCAAAGCAAGGCGGTAATGACAAGCAGATTGGCTGGGCTGAGCATGGGTCAAGGCGCGGGCGGGAACAGGCATTCTAGAGAAGGCTTATGTCTATGTCATTGTCGCGAATGAATCCGGACCGGCACGGCGCTATACAAATGCACCAGCTCGCGCACGCGCGCGTTATACAAAGCCTGATTCGCACAGCTGGTCGGCGGCCGTCCCGAAAAGGGTGCCACCTTTTTTTCTGCTTGCCGGAAACCACCGCGCGCGCGTTAAGCTCATACCTTCCAATATTCATCCATGGGAACAGTGCCGTGACTCAGCGCGTAGTGGTTTACAAGAGCTTGCCCGAAGATTTGCTGGCGCAATTGCAGGCGCGCTTTGTGGTTACACAGGTCGACGAGGTCGATGCAGATGGGCCGTTTGCCCAGGCCATGGCAGAAGCCGATGGAGTGATCGGTTCAGGCCTGAGCCTGAGTGCAGCTGTGCTGGATCAAGCGACGCGCCTGCGAACGGTAGCAACCGTCTCCGCAGGTTTTGATCAGTTCGATGTGCCTGACCTGACCCGCCGCGGCATTCTATTGAGTCATACACCTGCCGCTCTTACCGAGACCGTCGCCGATACCGTCTTGATGCTGATGTTGATGACGGCGAGACGGGCCATAGAACTGGTCGATCAGGTCCGGGATGGGCGTTGGCAAGGCTCGATCGGGCCGGAATGTTATAGCTCCGACGTGCACGGTAAATCGTTAGGCATCGTGGGTATGGGGCGGATCGGTCTGGCGGTAGGTAAACGCGCTCACTTTGGCTTCGGCATGAATGTGCTCTACCACAACCGCAATCAACATCCCGCCGCCGAACAAGCACTGCAAGCAAAATGGCTGCCGCTCGATGAGCTGCTGCAAAAATCCGATTTTGTTTGTGTGCTGTTGCCCTTGAGTGCGGAAACCGAAAAGCGCTTCAGCACGCGTGAATTTGCATTGATGCAATCGCATGCCTTTTTTATTAATGCCGGGCGGGGCAGGGTTGTTGATGAGGCTGCCTTGATCGCGTCGTTGCAAGCGGGCCAGATCGCAGGCGCGGGGCTGGACGTGTTTGAGCGCGAACCGCTGGATGCAGCTTCGCCGCTATTGCAACTGCCGCAAGTGGTGGCGCTGCCCCATGTAGGTTCGGCGACGCATCAGACGCGCTATGACATGGCCGCATCGGCAGTGCGCAATCTGATTGACGCGCTCGAAGGGCGTACACCTGAATTTGTGGTCAATCCAGGCGCGTGGACGACCCGATAAGCAATGGAAAAGGAGCGCGATATGCGCAGTTATATTGAGCACAACTAAATCGGTTTGAAGATATTATAAAAATATCTCGTTCTTGATCAGGTGTTTAGGTGAGCGCGGAGTAC
>NZ_BAAIHC010000039.1:0-29925 GCF_054652575.1 Silvimonas sp. JCM 19000
ACTCACACTGGTCATTCAGCTGTGCAGACTCAGCCGCTGCATACCTTCTAAGATAAAAGCAGTCCGGCCGCGAAGGTGGGCTTGTCTATTCCGGCTAACACCGACGCCTGTAACGCGCCGCGCATGCCGAACAGGGCGCGAAGGAGGGCGCATCCATGAGTCGTATTCCCGCTAATGTGGCCGTGCCTGATTGCACGCGATGCGCGCATTACCACATCACTTACGATCCCAAATTTCCCTACGGTTGCCGCGCCCTCAATTTCAAGAGCAAGCGCAAGCCACAACTTGATGTAATTGAGGCCTCTCTGGAGCCCTGTCACACCTTCACGCCCAAGCCGCCACGCGCTTAGCTACCGAGGTAGGTGACAAGGCCCCGGAACGGTTGCGCTTGCTCCTGAGGCGGGTCACCGCTCCGTGGTCCACTCCATGCAAAAACCCGAGCGCCTGCTCGCGTCCTGCGCCAGCCATAGCCATCGTCGGTTCATCAAACCTTCTATCCCAACGCAGTCGGCATAAAAAAAGGCCCACTTTTCAGTGGGCCTTAATCGCTCTGCTAAAAGCGCTTTTCAAACGAACAACAGCAAGAAAAAATCAGAAGTCGACGGTTGCGCTGACCGATGCGGTACGGGGTGCGCCCACAGTCAGGTAGCCGTAGCCGGGATAGCCGCCCACCGAAGCCCAATAGGAACGATTGAACACGTTATCCAGACGAGCGCGCAGTGTAACCGGACGACCACTCCACTCGGTGGCATAAGCCACGCCCAGGTCCAGGCGCGTCCAGCTCGGTACTTCCAGGGTGTTCAGATCATTGGCATAGGCGGAGCCGGTATAGATCACGCGCGCGTTAGCCGACAGGCCGGCGATCTGTTTGATGTCCCAATCGACGCCCATATTGGCTTGCGTTGTGGGCACACCAATTACACGCTTGTCTTCAGTGGTATCGGAGCCGGTATTTTTCTGACGCGCATCCAGCCAGGTCACGCCGCCCAGCACGCGCAGGCCCGGCATGGCCACGCCATATACGGTCAGTTCGGCGCCTTCGTGGCGATCTTCGCCCGACGAGCTGAAATAGGAGTCGCTGTTCAGAATCGAACGCGGCTTGGTGGTGCTGAACAGCGCCAGGCCAGCGCCCAGACGGCCGCCGTCATATTTGACGCCGATTTCCTTTTGCTTGGACACGAACGGCGACAGCATTTCGCCACGGTTGGTGGCGGTGCTGGGCGCGGTATCGCCCTGCGCCAGACCTTCGATGTAGTTGGCGTACAGCGAAACCTGTTTGATCGGCTTGTACACAATGGCCACGGCCGGGCTGACACGGCTCTTGATATAGGCCGGATCAGCGGCTTGCGTGTTGTAGGCGTAATTGGTGATGTCGAAGTGCTGATAACGCGCACCGGCAGTGACCAGCACCTGGTTGTCCAGCAGCGATACGGTATCGCCCGCAGCCACACTGGTCAGACGCACGATGCCGGTGGTGAGCGGCGTATCCAGCGTATTGCCAAGGAAGGCGCTGCTGGAGATGGCTGGATCAGCATACGACGTCGGCGTATAGATGCTGGTGTTCAGGGTGTTGGAGTAATCCATCGCATAAGCGTTGTCTTTCTTCAACTGGAAGAAGCTGCCAGCGACCACCCATTCATGGCCAATCGAGCCGGTTTTGAACTTGCCGCGCAGGCCGGTTTCGGCGGTATCAACGCGATCGTCACGCGTGTTATCAAAGCGATAGACCGTGCCATCGCCCGCATTGTCGGTGACCGTCATATTGGCCAGCGAATTGGCTTCGTGGCTGCGGCGTGCGCCATAAGCGGCCCAGCCGGTGATGTTGTCGGTAAAGTCGTATTCGCCGCGCAAGGTGCCGAAGGTATCGCGCTCGTTGGAGTAGCTCCACGGTTGCGCAAAGTTCTTGCTGGCATCCGGTGCGGACGGCATGACGGTCACGCCAGCGCCGAGCGTGACACTCGGACGCGTTTCTTTCAGGCGGTTGCTTTGCTGGCCCACGTCGGCGGAGATCCGCGCGTTTTCACCACGCCAGTCCAGGCCCACCGACATCACGGCGGTAGCGGCTTTTTCATCATCGATGCTGGTGCCGCCACCGGTGTAGCCGGCGTTGACACGCAAACCGATGCTCTTGTCCGGGCCAAAGCGGCGCGCGATATCGGCGCTAACCGTGCCGGCGCCGCCGCTGGCTACGCCCACGGTGACTTCGTTCAGGTCGGTATTGGGCGCACGCTTGGGCAGCAGGTTAATCGAGCCACCAATGCCACCGCCATTGGGCGCTGCGCCGGTCAAGAAGCCGGTGGCGCCTTGCAGTACTTCAACGCGTTCAAACAGTTCGGTCGCGATGTATTGGCGTGGCAGCAGACTGTACAGGCCGTTGTAGGCGATATCGTCGGAGCTCAGGATAAAGCCGCGGATGAAATACGATTCCTGGAAATTGCCGAAGCCACGGGCAACCCGTACACCCGGTGCGTTCTCCAGCACGTCGCCAACGCCATGAGCTTGTTGTTCCTGGATCAGCTCGTTGGTATAGGCGGTGATGGCAAACGGCGTATCCATATTGTTCTTGCTGCCGAGGATACCGGCACGGCCGCCCTTGGCAACCTGGCCACCGGCATAGGCCGGTTGCAGACCGTCTTTGGAGGCATCGGCACTGGCCGTGACCACGACAGCCTCCAGGGCCTCGGGGGTTGCGGTGTCGGCAGCGTGGGCAAGCGACATCTGGCAGCAGATGGCGACGGCCATCGCGATTGGCGTACGTTTTTTCATCGTTATCTTTATCCTGCATACAAAAGTGCCCTCAAGCTGACCTTGTGAGTCAGAAAAGAGGGCGGTTAGAGCTAAAAGCGGGCACAGCGCTTCAATTGCTAATAAGAATAATTCCTATTAGCTGTTTAGGGAAGATTGCTTACAAAATAATGGACCCAGGGATTTCGCCAATCGGCGCATAGGCAGGCAAACAAAAGGGCCACGAACGTGGCCCTATGACGCATTGCAGCAAGCAGATCAGGATTTACTGAATTTCAAAAATCCGGCCAAAGCAAGCGATGTCGAGTGTGGCTTTTACGCTCGCCGAGCAATTCACCAAGGTCAGCGCCTTGTGCGCGCTGGATGCTTTTTCCTTGATCAGCAGCAAGATGCCCAGGCCCGTGCTGTCGACGTAATCCACGCCGCCAAAATCCAGCAGGATCTGATCAAGCGCCTGGTTGCCGTTCACCGTATCGACGGCAGCGCGCAAGTCTGCCTGCATGCTGAAATCATAAGCGCCAGTCAGCAGAACCCGGCCGGTTGAACCTTCCACAAAAGTTTGTACTGCCATGATAAGTAAATCTCCCGAGTGCAGGCGCCAGAGTAAGCCACGCCCTGCAGCACCGTAACTGAGGGCGACCCGGCTTTGCACCGGGGTTTGTCCTACAACTTGTAAAGTTAGGCGCGCTTAATGCAGCAAACGTTGCGGCGTGAGCGGCAGGGTGAAAGTAAAGCGCGTTTGTTCCGCATCCGAAATCACCTCCAGCTGGCCGCCATGTGAGCGGGCGATTTCATTAACGATATACAGCCCCAGCCCAAGCCCGGTCTCGGGTGCAGTCGAGGCGCCGCGCCAGTACGGCTTGAACAGATGAGGCAAGGTCTGCGCCGGGATCGGGCTACCGCCGTTGCTGACACTGATACTCAAGCAATCGTGCAAGACCCGGGCTTCCACTCGCACCGGCATCGCTGGTGCGCCGTGCACCAGCGCGTTGGTCATCAGATTGGCCAGCAGTTGGCAAATCCGGGTCGGGTCGCAGAACACCTGTGTTTCGATCTGGATGTGCGTCTGGATCGTACGCTGCTCAAAACTGCTTTGTAGTTCGGCCGCGACCTGGCGTAAGTCGGCACCCAGCGTATCGGTCCAGCGCCGCGTCAGCACGATGCCGCCGCCCATGCGGCCACGCGCAAAATCCAGTACGTCGTCGACCAGCGCCGAGATGCGGGCGCCGCTTTTGCGTATCCGCAGCAGGATGGCGGCGGTGGATTCGTCAAACGGCCGCTTCAGCAAGACGTCCGCCCCCATCAGGATCGAAGCCAGCGGGGTACGCAGATCGTGGCCAAGGACGGCGATAAATTGTTCGCGCAATTCGGCCGTCTCTTGCGCGTTGAGCAGGGCGGCGCGGCTGGCCCGTAATTCGTCTTCGGTTTGCAGCTGCGTCGAGATCAGTTGCGAGAACAGATTGAAAGTGTTGACGGTGGCGCTGTCGGAAACCTGGGCGGGCAAGGGGTCGAGCGCGCACAGCGTGCCAAAGTATTCGCCATCGCGCCGATACAGCGGAATCGAAATATAACTTTCGAATCCATACATGGCCGGGCAGGGATGATCGCGGAAATGCGAGTCCTCGCTGACATGATCGATAACCACGCCGGCCTGGGTATCGCGCACCACGCTGCACAAGGTGGTGGCCACTTGTAATTCATCGCCCGGAGTCAGGCCAAACGAGATTGCATCGTGTACTGCACACACGGTCCAGCGGTCCTGCGTGACGCGCGCGACGCAGGCAAAACGCATGCCCGTGGTCTGGGCGATGACTTGCAGGATAGTGGGGACGGCTTCGATGGACTGGATGGCGGCGACGTCATCGGCGATCGGATCATGCATTGCTTGGCGCTGCCTTATTTTGCCGCGCGGGGACGCGTGCGAGGTGTAACAGGGGTGGGCTTGTGGCCGCAGTGAAACTGTATCACTGCGTAGCCGGCCCCGCACCCAATGACTTGATCGCAAAACGTTTTTTATGCCTGGATGTAACGAAACCGCGGGCCGCTGTCGCGCGCACGCGTCATGCCAGCGCATGCTTAACATGTGAATGTTACAGAAAATCGTATTTTCTACACTTCCAAATGCGAATCGTTTGCATTAAGCCGGCGGCAGGCTTAATATTCCGCGTCGACTATCAAAATTCCCGCTTATCAGAATGCTCGTACCTTTTTTGATCATGCTGCGCGAAGGCATGGAAGCCGCGCTCATCGTCGGCATCATTGCCAGTTACCTGAAACAGTCCGGCCGTGGCAGCTATATGCCGCTGGTGTGGGCGGGCGTTGGCATCGCGCTGGTGCTGTGTCTGGGTTTGGGCCTGGGCATCAATGCCGCTGAAGGCCAATTTCCGCAAAAGCAGCAGGAATTGTTTGAAGGCATCGTCGCGCTGATTGCGGTCATTATCCTGACCTCGATGGTGTTCTGGATGAAGCAGGCGGCCCGTTCCATCAAGGCGCATCTGCATGATTCGATTGATCACGCGCTCAATAAAGGCAAGGGCCAGGCCTGGGCCTTGATCGGCATGGTGTTCTTTGCCGTGGCGCGCGAAGGTCTTGAATCAGTGTTCTTTTTGATGGCGGCGTTCCAGCAGGACGTGGGCATTGCTGCCCCGATCGGTGCCGTACTTGGCTTGCTGGTGGCCACGGCCCTGGGTTTTGCGATTTACCAGGGCGGTGTTCGTCTCGATTTGCGCAAATTCTTTCGCTGGACCGGCATTTTTATCGTCTTTGTGGCGGCCGGCTTGCTGGCCGGTGCGGTCAAGGCTTTCCACGAAGCCGGGCTGTGGAATGGCCTGCAAGGCATTGCTTTTAATCTGCAGCACACACTGCCTTCAGATAGCCCGCTGGGCGTGATTCTGGGCGGTATGTTTGGCTATCAGGACGCCCCGACCGTGGGCGAGCTGCTGGCTTGGGTGTTGTTCCTGGTGCCTGCGCTGTATCTGTTTCTGGCCAGCAATAAAAAGCCGGTGACCAACCCGGCAGTTACCGCCTGAGCGCCCGTTCTTCCCGGATTTACCGAATAAATACGCTGTGCAAAAACCTGCTGTTTTTTGAAAAACAAGAAAGCGATCCCTGAGGAAATCACCCCAAATGAACGTCCGCTCCACACTCAAACCGTCGTTGGCGCTGGCCCTGCTGGCCGCGCTCACCGCATGCGAAAAGCCGTCCGCACCTGCTGCTGATACCGCTGCTTCTGCGCCTGCTGCTTCGACCGCCGCTGCTGCTCCGGCTGGCAAGCCGGGCGAATACACCGTCGTCATCAAGGACGAAGGTTGCGAGAGCAATGCGCTGAGCGTTCCCGCAGGCAAGAGCACGTTCAAGATTGTGAACAAGAGCTCGCGCGCCGTGGAGTGGGAAATCCTCAAGGGCGTGATCGTGGTGGAAGAGCGCGAGAACATTGCACCGGGCTTTACCCAGAGCCTGAGCGCAGATCTGCAAGCCGGTGATTACGACATCACCTGCGGTCTGTTGAGCAACCCCAAAGGCAAGCTGACCGTCACCGCCAACGGCGCCCAACCGGCTGCGGCCGGCCCGTCGCTGGATGCGCTGAACCAGCCGCTGACCGATTACAAAACCTATGTTGCGGGCGAAGTCAGCGCGCTGGTGGATGCCACCGCCAAATTCACCGCCGCCATCAAGGCGGGCAAGCTGAAAGAAGCGCAAGCGCTGTACGCGCCGACCCGCCAGCATTACGAGCGCATCGAGCCGATCGCTGAGCTGTTCAGCGATCTGGACAAGTCGATGGATGCGCGTGCTGACGACTTCAAAGACAAAGAAAAAGATCCGACCTTCACCGGCTTCCACCGCCTTGAGTACGCGCTGTTTACTGAGAAGTCGACCAAGGGGCTGGATGAGCTGGCCGACAAGCTGGCTGCTGATACGCAAGAACTGAAAAAGCGCGTCGACACGCTGGCTTTCCCGCCCAAGAAACTGGTGGGTGGCGCGGCTGAGCTGATTGAAGAAGTAGCCAAGACCAAGATCAGTGGCGAAGAAGATCGTTACAGCCATACCGATCTGTGGGACTTCCAGGCCAACGTCGACGGCGCCAAAAAGGTGTATGACCTGCTGCGTCCGCTGGTGGACAAGGCCGACGCCACGTTGTCGCCCAAGATCGATGCCAACTTCAAGGAAGTGGACGATCTGCTGGCCAAATACAAGAAGGGTGATGGCTACGTCAGCTACGAAAAAGTGACCGAAGCCGATCGTAACGCGCTCAAGGGCCCGATCACCGCGCTGGCAGAAGATCTGTCCAAGCTGCGCGGCACGCTGGGTATGGATTGATGCGCTAAGGCGGGCGCGTAAAGGCGGGGCTGTGGCCGCGCCGCTACCGACCTGCTATGCCCGGTGCTTTGCACCGGGCGTTGTCGCATCTGGCACCCGGCAAAAAGCGGTAATTTTTAACATTTGATAGAAAGAAGTTCGCATCATGGAAAAACGTCCAGAGTCGCAAGATCCGCAGATTGCCACCGCTGCACCGGCGGCGGCGGATGCCCCCACCAATGTTTCGCGCCGCCGCTTGTTGCTGGGTCTGGGCGCGGGTGGGGGCGCTGCGGCCCTGGGCGCCCTGGTGGCCACCACGGTCGGCGCCAACGTGCAGCCCAAGTGGCCGGATACCACCGCAGAGCGGCAGCCGTTCTTTGGTAACCATCAAGCGGGCATCGTCACCGCACAACCGGCGGCGGCGCTGGTGGTGGCCTTTGACGTGCTGGCCAAAGACAAGGCCGGCCTCGAACGTCTATTGCGCCTGATCACGGCGCGTGCCGATTTTCTGACCAAAGGGGGCCGCGCGCCGGAAGATGATCCGCGCATGCCGCCGATGGACAGCGGCGTGCTCGGCCCGAACATTTATCCCGACAATCTGACCATGACGGTGTCGCTGGGTGCCTCGATTTTTGATCAGCGCTTTGGCCTGGCCGAACACAAGCCCAAGCATCTGGTCGATATGCCGCAGTTCCCCAATGACCAGCTCGATGCTGATATGTGTCATGGCGATTTGCTGCTGCAGATCTGCTCCAATACGGCCGAAACCAATATCCACGCGTTGCGCGATATCGTGAAGCACACCCCGGCCTTGCTGGCGGTGCGTTGGAAGATGGACGGGTTTTTGCCGCCGCATACCTTGCGCAAAATGGGTACCGAAACCGTGCGCAACCTGCTCGGCTTTAAAGATGGCTCGGCCAATATCGACGCGCAGAATGATCAGCTGATGAATCAGTTGGTCTGGGTTAGCGATCAATCCGCCGAGCCGTCGTGGACAGTGGGCGGCAGCTATCAGGTGGTGCGGGTGGTGCGTAATCTGGTCGAGCAATGGGATCGCACGCCGCTGCGCGAGCAAGAACAGATCATCGGCCGCGACAAGGCCAATGGTGCGCCGCTGGGCCACCGCAATGAGCACGACATACCCAACTTTGCCGATGATCCGCATGGCAAAAAAATCCCGATGGATGCGCATATCCGGTTAGCCAACCCGCGCACCGATGCGACCAAAGAGAACCTGATTCTGCGGCGCGGTTATAACTATTCGCGCGGCATTACCAAATCGGGGCAGTTTGATATGGGTCTGCTGTTTGTGGCGTATCAAGCAGATTTGATGAAGGGCTTTGTCACCGTGCAAACGCGCCTGAACGGCGAGCCGCTGGAGGAATACATCAAGCCTATCGGCGGCGGTTACTTCTTTGCGCTGCCAGGCGTGAGCAAGGATGGTGATTTCCTCGGTCAGGGCTTGTTGACCGCCTGAGCTTGGCCGACGCCAGCGCGTGCCTAACAAAAAGGGCGTGGATCAGATCCGCGCCCTTTTTTTGTGATGTAAAGCGGGGGAAGGGTGCTCGGGCTCAGACGCGGGCCAGCACCAGTTCCAGATCGCGATCCAGCGCTTCGGCCGCCGCGATGGTGCGCGACAAGCCCATCCGTGCCGTGCCATTGGTGGTGGCGGCCATCTGGTGTTGATGCGTGCGCGCAACGTCGAGGGCCACCACGCGCATGGCCAGAAGCTGGTTGAGATTGTTGGCAATCAACAGTTCTGCCAGTTCCAGTTCATATTGCGTCGAGCCCGGGTCATACCACGCGCTGACGACTTCCGCCGCTTCGCGTTTGAGTTTGCGCAACACTTCATGAATATGGTCGATTTCGCGGCTCATGCTTTTTTTCCCGTAGTCGCAGTGGCGTGTCGATATTCGCCTGGCCATATAGCCGATCTGCACAACGATTGTGCGGCGCTTGCCTGACGGGCTCAACCAGGACGTTTACGGGGTTAGGCCAGTCCTGCGCCGCCCGCCGCAAAGATCGCAGCGTTAAACCGCGCCGCATAACGCATAGAGTGCACCGCTCGCTATGCGCAAGCTGTCAGTCGCAAGCGCGAAGCGGCGTAGGGCGGGTTTAATGATCGATTTCGGTGGCGGCGATCAGATCCATCTTCACCACATTGCGGCCGTGCGCCTTGGCGTGATACAGCGCCTGGTCCGCGCGGCGCAGCGCATCGTCGATCCGGCTCTCATAGGCTTGCCAGGTGGCCACGCCGATGCTCACGGTCAGATTGAAGCGGGCACGTTCAAATTCAACGGTATTGGCGGCGATGGCAACACGCACCCGTTCGGCCACATTGCGCGCCAGGGCGGCGGACGTGTCGGGCAGCAGCACCACAATTTCTTCACCACCAAAGCGCGCCACGATATCGCCGGGCCGCACACAGCTGCGCAACACATCGGCCGTCACCCGCAAGGCTTCGTCGCCCGCGGCGTGGCCGTAGGTATCGTTAATCGGCTTGAAGTGGTCGATATCCACCATCAGCACCGCCAGCGACTGGCTGGCGTGGCGCGCATGTTCGATCTGTTCGGCTGCCGTCAGCATCAGATGGCGGCGGTTGTGCAGGCCGGTCAGCGCGTCGAGGCTGGCGTGGCGTTCCAGTTCGGCCTGCGCCTCGACCAGCTTGTGATGCGACGCGCTCAGCATGCGGTAGTTAAGCGCATTGCCCAGCGCGATGGCGCTGTAGGCGGCGATATTGCGAAAAACCAGCCGTTCCAGTTCGCCATAGGCATGCGGCCGCGCTGACTGGATAGACAACACGCCAAGCAAACGCGTGCCCACCATCAAGGGACCGAACAGACTGCAATACATATGGCGCGTGCCGGGGATATGCGTGGCGCTGACCTGGCCGGGTTCGGTCTCGACCAGGATTTCGTGGCCTTCACGCGCAGCACGCGCGCTGTTGGCGGAGGGGTCATCCAGCGGCACATCGCGCCCCAGCACTGCCACCCCGTCTTCCAGCGTGTAGGTTGGCACCAGCGTATCGCCCTGCAGCAACCAGACGCGCAGGCCCGCTACATCAAGCATGGCGCCGGCATGGCGTGCCAGCGTATCGAAAATATCTTGCGGATCGAGTGTGGCGGTAATTTCCTGGCCAATGCGGCCCAGACTTTCCAGTATGCCCAGACGCTTGCGTTCGGTTGCCAGCAACTGGCGCTGATGTTCGGCTTCGATGCGCGCGCTTTCGGCTTCATGGCGGGCGGAGGTGGCGGCAATCTGGCGCGTGGCGCGGCGTGTGTTTTCTTCGTTCAGCGCGGCAATGCGCATGCGTTCATACCGCAACGATTCGACCACATTGCCCGCTTGTTCCCACGCTTGTGCGTAAATCTGCAGCAAATCATCTTCTGGCGACCATTGCGGCACATGGCATTGGGTTTGCCAGAGCTCATCCAGATAATGCAGTGCAGGCGTGGGCGCGGACATCGCAGCCGGGCCGGGCAATTGCGGGTTTTGTACCAGGATGCGCGCCACGGCCATACGCGCCAGCTGATTGGTGATGTGGTCTACGCCTTCGCTGGCCGCCACCACTTCAAACGCCATGGCCAGCGCGGTATCGCCCTGGCCCAGCGCCGATAGACAACAGGCCAGGCCCACGCGGATGCGGCCGAGCATTTCGGGTTGATTGCTTTCTTCGGCGGCTTGCTGTGCTTCTTCGAATTCGGCGCGTGCTTCCTGCGGCAGATCAAGGCGCAGCGTTACTTCCGCCAGAAAGGTCACCACCGCTACAAAGATACGCGTGCGGTTCAACGGCATCAGCCATTGCCGCGCTTCCAGCATCGCGGCGCGTGCGGCATCAAAGCGGCCGAGCGCGCTATAGACGTCGCCCAGACTATATAGACAGCCGCCCATGGCTTGCGGCCAGCCGCGAGGCCGCGAATGGGTGAGGGCGCGTTCAACGCACAAGGCCTGGGTTTCAAAGTCGCCCAGATTGCCCATGCTGCCGCCCGCGTTAACCACGCAGCTGATCATCATGCGCATCAAGCCGGCGTTTTGCAGCTCGCGCTCACCTTCTTCAAACGCTAGATGCGCTTCGACATAATCGCCGGACAAAAAATGAAATTGCGCGCGAGCGTAATAGAGCAGGCCGCTCAGGCCGGGGTCGTCTGGATAATGTTGCCATGCCGCCTGGCTGGCACAGGCCAGCGCCACGGCATTGCCGCTAAAGCACTGGTCCACCGCCTGCCACACTTCGCAGGCCAGTACCCGATACGGTTCGCGCGCGCGCTGGTAATAACGCTGTGCTTGCGCTAACGCGTGTTCGCGCCGTTCAAATTGCGACTGGTCATGCGCCAGGCGTGAGGTCAGCAGCCAGGTGTCGCCCTGGCCTTCTTCGTCTTCGGCCGCCACAAAGCCCGCGGCCGCAACGGTTAATTGATATTCGGCTTCGGCAAAGTCTGCGGTCAGCCATGCCAGTTCGGCGCGGATCAGCGCGATGCGGGCGTGCTGGTTCGACTGCGCCGGATCGTAGGCCTGGTGCAGGACGTGCTCCAGCTGGGTAAGCAGCCGCAACGCCAGTTGTGGCTCTTCTTGCCGGACGTGCCAGGCCAGCTCCAGCAGCGCCGCCGGGGCGGGCTCTTTGGCAGCGAGCGTCTCGGCACGTAACGCCAGAACTTGTGCGCGGGGCGCATACAGTTTCATGGTGGCTTACACACCCAGGCGCAAGGCAATGACAACAAGCGGACCGGACTTGATGGGACTACTCCTGATGTTGTCGTTAACGGAATGCGCGGCGGCATTCGGCAGTACTACTTTGGGGGCAGCAACAGAAAGTGCTACTGAATGGCGGCTATTTTCACTCATTCACAGAAACCAGCAACTACTGAATGCTGCAAACGCAAAACCGCCGCAACGTATTGTTCTGTATCAATCGACGGCCAGCCAGGCAAGCTAGCGTTTATGCGCCATCCAGCGCATCGGCGGCCTGCTTCAACGCCAGCGCGCAGCCTACAGGCGGTAGCAGGTGTCGCGTGAACGGCACACTTGTTGGCGCTGACCAATCGGTTCTCAGCGTCGGGCGCAGCCAGGGATGTCCCTGACATCATGTAGCGCGGCCTTGCTGGCAACATCGCCATTCGACTAAATCGTGGTAGCTGGCATGTGGCAAGGCATCGGATTGGGGGCGCTCACGGGCGCGGTATGGGGCATGGTATTTCTGGTGCCGCAACTGCTGCCCGGCTTTACGCCACTGGAACAGATGGCTGGACGCTACGTGCTGTATGGCATGGTGTCGCTGCTGCTGGTGCTGCCGCGCGCGCGCAGCTATCTGCGGCGGCTGACCGGCGCCGATTATCGTGCGCTGCTGTGGCTCAGCGTATTGGGCAACCTGGTGTATTACGTTAGCCTGGCGGCGGGCGTGCAATTGATCGGCATCGCGCCCACCTCGCTGGTGGTGGGGATGTTGCCGGTGGTGGTGGCGGTGGTGGGCTCATTGGGCCACGGCGAGATCCCCTTGCGCCGCTTGCTCTGGCCTTTGCTCGCCATCGTGCTGGGTGTGCTGTGTACCGGGGCGGATGTGCTGGCGGGCAGCGGCGATGCGGCGGGCACGTTGTGGCAAAAGCTGCTGGGTTTGCTGGCCGCTGCAGTGGCCTTGTTCAGCTGGAGTGCCTACGCGCTGGGCAACGCGCGTTATCTGATGCGCAATCCGCAGTGGAGTAGCCACGACTGGTCGGTGTTAACCGGGGTCATGACCGGCGCGCTGGCGGCGCTGGTGGCGCTGGGCCTGCTGTGCTGGCCCAGTGTGGCGCATACCGTGCCCCGAAACTGGGCGTACTTTCTGCTACTGATGACTTTGGTGGCGATCTTTCCTTCCGTGGTGGGCACCAGCTTGTGGAACGCGGCCACCCGCCGTTTGCCGATCACCCTGGGTGGCCAGCTGATTGTGTTCGAGACCGTGTTTGCCTTGCTGTACGGCTTTATCTATGAGGCCCGTTGGCCGCATCCCTTAGAAGTCCTCGCCATGGTCTTGCTGCTGGCGGGGGTGCTCGGATCATCCCTGGTGCATGCGCGCCACACTCCTGTTACCGCGTCGTAAAGCTGTTGCTGCCCGTTTGCCACGCCAGAAAAGCGCGGCAAACCCCCGTGTTTGCTGGCTGGCATCGTTCTTGCATGAAGGCGCTCGGCATAGCTGATGACTTATGCTGGAAAACACTTACATCACAGAATATTGTCCTGGGTTAAGGTTGTTTGACAGAAAGTGTGCATGGTTCAGCGCCGTTCTGCGGGACGATCAAATGTTCCGGCGGCCAGATGTGCAGTGAACACCAGGGCCGGTTTGACCACGTGGTCAGACCTTTATTCACGGCAAGGCGTACGCATGAAACTGGATCAGATAGACCTGGCAATTCTTGAGGCCCTGCAACAGAACGGCCGCATGACCAATGTGGCCCTGGCCAAACATGTTGGCCTGAGCACCACCCCCTGTCTGGAACGGGTGCGCTCGCTGGAACAAGCCGGTGTGATCAAGCATTACAACGCACTGCTCTCGGCCGACAAGGTCGGGCTGGGCTTGCTGGTTTTTATTGAAGTGTCGTTGGAACGGACTTCTGAAAGCGTCTTTGAAGCCTTCAGAGACGCAGTACAAGGCATTCCTGAGATCCAGGAGTGCTTTATGGTGGCCGGCGGCTTTGACTACCTGTTAAAGATACGCGTACCGGATATGGCGTCTTATCGCTCATTCCTCGGCAAGGTACTTAGCAATATCCCCGGTATCCGGGTGACCCACAGTTATACCGTGATGGAAGAAGTCAAAGAATCGGCGTCTTTGTCCTTGAGCCATCTGCAAAACAATGGCACGGATAAAGCCGCCGAATAAAAAGTCGCGTGCACAGTTACACCAGCCATATAGAACAGCGTTTAAACACAAAATCTGCATAGACCGGTTTATTAACTGATTCTGATAAACCGGATTTATTGGCATTGCCCGCAAAGCGCCAATAAAAAAGTTGTCCTGATGATGGCTGCCGCCATGATCAGGCGGGTGGACCGGCTTTGGCTGTGCTAACGCGCGGCGGCGTCGGTGCGCCCTTCGGGCCCGAATACGCGTGGATTTTTGACGAGAATATCCGTGCGCATTCAGATCTGTCCTTGCCTTGCAAACTTGATCGTAATTAAACCGCGTAACAAAAAATGGAGATCGGCAAAGTGAAAACCGCAATGAAGAAACTGCTGCCTGTAGCGGCCAGCCTGTTAACCCTGATGAGCGCATCGGCCTTTGCCGATTATGAAGTTGCAATTGCAGGCCCGATGACCGGCGAATATGCCTCCGCCGGTGAGCAAATCCGCAAAGGCGCCGAAATGGCGATTGCGGATATCAACGCCAAAGGCGGCGTGCTGGGCCAGAAACTGAAGCTGGAAATTGGCGATGACGCGTGCGATCCGAAACAAGCCGTTTCGGTAGCCAATGCCATGGTCAACAAGCACATCGTATTCATGCACGGCCACTGGTGTAGCAGCTCCACCATCCCGGCTTCGGAAATCTACAACGAAGCGCAAATCCCGATGGCCACCGTGTCCACCAACCCCAAGGTGACCGAGCGCGGCCTGAAGAACATCTTCCGCATCATGGGCCGTGATGACCAGCAAGGCGAAATCGGCGGCAAATTCCTCGCCAGCAAGTTCGCCAACAAGAAGATTGCGGTGGTGGATGACAAGAGCGCCTACGGCAAGGGCCTGGCCGATGAGATCGCCGAAGGCATGGGCAGCAAGAAGCCGGTGCTGCGCGAATCGATTACTGCGGGCGAGAAAGACTATTCCGGTCTGGTGTCCAAGCTGAAAGCCGCTGGCGTTGAAGTGATGGCCTACGGCGGCTATCACACCGAAGTGGCGCTGATCTTGCGCCAGGCGCAGCAAGCGGGCCTGAAGCTGCAGGTGCTGGGTGGCGATACGCTGTCCAACAACGAAATCGTGGGCGCTTCGGGTGGCAATGCCGATGCCGTGATGTTTACCTTTGCGCCGGATTCGCGCAAAAACCCGGAAGCCGCCGATGTGGTCAAGCGCTTCCGCGACGCCAAGGTCGAGCCGGATGGCTACGTGCTGTATGCCTACGCGGCATTCCAGTTGTTCCAGCAAGCCGCCACGCAAGCCAAGACCGTCAAGTACACCGATCTGCAAAAAGCGCTGGCCGGTGGCACTTTCAATACCGTAGTTGGCAAGCTGTCGTTTGACGCCAAGGGCGATCTGAAGTCGCCGGGCTTTGTGGTTTACCGATGGAAAGGCAACCAGTACGACGTGCTGAAGTAAGCGCATGAGCGGGGCAGGGCCATGGCGGCCCGCCCCGTTTTTTTATCGCGTGTTTAACGTCTTACTGGAGTGACCCGAATGGGCCAATTTATCCAACAGCTGATCAACGGGCTGACGCTGGGCGCAGTCTACGGCTTGATCGCGCTGGGCTATACGATGGTGTACGGCATCATCGGCATGATCAATTTCGCCCATGGCGATGTTTATATGGTGAGCGCCATTATGGCGGTCACGTTTATTACCTTGTTGTCCGCGCTGGGCATCAGCTCGGTGCCGCTGATGCTGGTGTTGGTGCTGGTGATTGTGATTGCGCTGACCTCGGTGTATGGCTGGACCGTGGAACGCACCGCCTACCGGCCGCTGCGCAATTCCACCCGACTGGCCCCGCTGATTTCGGCCATCGGCATGTCCATTTTCTTGCAGAACATGGTGCAGATTACGCAAGGCGCGCGCGTCAAACCGGTGCCGACGCTGCTGCCGGGTTCGCTGGAACTATTTACCGCCGATGGTTACACCGTGCATCTGGCCTATACGCAAATCCTGATCGTGCTGGTGACGGTGGCGCTGCTGGTGGGCTTTACCGCGCTGATTACGCGCACTTCGTTTGGCCGCCAGCAACGCGCTTGCGAGCAAGACCGCACCATGACCGCGCTGCTGGGTATCAATGTCGATCGCACCATTTCGCTGACCTTTATGCTGGGCGCGGCGCTGGCTGCGGTGGCCGGCGTGATGGTGACTGTGTATTACGGCGTGGTCGATTTCTCGATTGGCTTTGTAGCCGGCATCAAGGCGTTTACCGCAGCGGTGCTCGGTGGCATCGGTTCTTTGCCGGGCGCGATGTTGGGCGGCTTGATCATCGGCATGATCGAATCGTTCTGGAGCGCCTATCTGTCGCCTGAATATAAAGACGTCGCCACCTTTGTCATCCTGATTCTGGTGCTGATGTTCTGCCCCAGCGGCCTGCTGGGCCGTCCCGAAGTGGAGAAAGTCTGATGGGTCTCTTGATTACTCAACCCAAAGGCGCGGCACAGCGGCTGAAGGATGGCGTTGGCGCCGCCTTGATCGCGCTGGTGCTGGGCGTGCCGATGCTGGGCCTGGCCACTGCCGATGTGGGCGGCGCGCTGGCGGTGATTACGCGCTGGCCGTTGCTGGCCGGTTTTGTGGGCGTGGTGTTTGTGGGGCGGCTGTTTTTTCAGTGGCTGATTGATATTTTCAGTTTGCGCAAAAAGCGGCGCGAACAAGCCAGACCCGCCGTGGCCAAAGCGCGGCCGTGGCTCACCTGGATTGGTTTTGCCGCGCTCGGCCTGGCGGTGATGCTGCCGATTGCGTTCTCGGGCAACCGTTACGTGATCGACACCGCCACCACGGTGCTGATCTACGTGATGTTGGGCTGGGGCCTGAATGTGGTGGTCGGCCTGGCGGGTTTGCTGGATCTGGGCTACGTGGCGTTCTATGCGGTCGGGGCTTATAGCTATGGCTTGCTGTCGACGCATTTTGGCTGGGGTTTCTGGCAGACGCTGCCGGTGGCGGGTTTGCTGGCCGCCAGCTTTGGTCTGTTGCTGGGCTGGCCCACGCTGCGTTTGCGCGGTGATTATCTGGCCATCGTGACGCTGGGCTTTGGCGAAATCATCCGGCTGATTCTGCTTAACTGGACCGAGTTTTCCGGTGGCCCCAATGGCGTTAATTCGATTCCGCGCCCCACCTTCTTTGGCTTGCCGTTCAAACCCGATAGCGACGATGGCGCCACCTTTGCCAGCTTTTTCCATCTGGAATATTCGCCGGACCATCGGGTGACGTTTTTGTATTACCTGATCCTGGCGCTGGCGCTGCTGACCAACCTGTTTGTTTCGCGCTTGCGCAAGCTGCCGGTGGGTCTGGCGTGGGAAGCGGTGCGCGAGGACGAGCTGGCATGTAAGGCCATGGGCATTAATGTGACCAATATCAAGCTGTCGGCCTTTGCCATCGGCGCGATGCTGGGCGGCTTTGCCGGGGTGTTTTTTGCCGCACGCCAGGGCTTTATTTCGCCCGAGAGTTTTGTGTTCTCAGAATCAGCCACCATCCTCGCCATCGTGGTGCTGGGCGGCATGGGTAGCCAGTTGGGCGTGGTCATCGCCGCCTTGCTGCTGGTGGTGTTGCCGGAACTGGGCCGTGATTTCTCGGAATACCGCATGTTTTTGTTTGGCGCCGCCATGATTCTGATTATGGTGTGGCGCCCGGGCGGCATTATCGCCAAACGTGAACCGACCTTACGCTTGGGAGCTGCCGCATGAGCGCCTTGAATCCGCACGACCCGGCCAGCCCCTTGCTGCTGGAAGTCGAAAACCTGACCATGCGCTTTGGCGGCCTGACCGCGCTCGACAATCTGTCGCTGCACGTGCCCGCAGGCAAAGTCACGTCGATCATCGGGCCCAACGGCGCCGGCAAGACCACGTTTTTTAACTGTCTGACCGGCTTTTACAAACCCACCGAAGGCAGCGTGCGCATGCATCATCCGCAGCACGGCCCGCTGCTGCTGAACCAGATGCCGTCGTACCACGTGGCGCGCAAAGCGGGTGTGGTGCGCACCTTCCAGAACATCCGGCTGTTTCCCAATATGACGGTGCTGGAAAACCTGATGGTGGCGCAGCACAACGCTTTGCAACACGCGTCACGCTTTTCGCTGGCTGGCTTGTTCGGGCTCAAGGATTATCGCCAGGCGCGTGAAGCCGCCCTGGAAAAAGCGCGCACCTGGTTAACGCGGCTTAACTTGCTGGACCGCGCCGATACCGTCACCGGCAATCTGTCTTATGGCACGCAACGGCGTATCGAAATTGCACGCGCCTTGTGTGTCGACCCGCTGTTGCTGTGCCTGGATGAACCGGCCGCTGGCTTGAATCCGCGCGAATCGGCCGAGCTGAACGAGCTGCTGCTGTATCTGTCGCGTGAACACGGCAAGGGCATCTTGCTGATCGAACACGATATGAGCGTGGTGATGCGCGTGTCCGATCATATTTGCGTGCTTAACTTTGGCCACAAAATCGCCGAAGGATCGCCGCAGCACATTCAGCAAGATCCCAATGTGATCAAGGCCTATCTGGGCGAAGAAGACAAAGACACCGAGGAGGCTGCCGCATGAGCATGCTTACTTTTGCGGGCGTGCACGCGCATTACGGCGCCATCCATGCCTTGCGCGGCGTGGATATCCACGTGGAAGAAGGCGAGATCGTCACGTTGATCGGCGCTAACGGCGCGGGTAAATCCACGCTGATGATGACGCTGTTTGGCCAGCCGCGCGCGTCGCAAGGCAGCATCAGCTATCAGGGCCGCGATATCACCCGGATGGCCACGCACGATATTTCGCGTCAGGGCATTGCGCTGGTGCCGGAAGGGCGACGCATTTTTCCGCGCATGACGGTGCTGGAAAACCTGCAGATGGGCGCGACCTTTGCCAGACCGGAACACTTTGATGGCGATATCAAACGCGTGTTCGAGCTGTTTCCGGTGCTGGAAGCGCGCCAGGCGCAACGTGCGGGCACGCTGTCGGGCGGCGAGCAGCAAATGCTGGCCATCGGCCGCGCGCTGATGGGACGGCCGACCTTGTTGCTGCTGGATGAGCCATCGCTGGGCCTGGCCCCGCTGTATATCAAGCTGATCTTCCGCACCATCGAGGCGCTGAACCAGGAAGGCATGACCATCTTGCTGGTGGAACAGAACGCGCACCATGCGCTCAAGGTTGCGCATCGCGGATACGTGCTGCAGCATGGCGGCATTGTGCTGACGGGCACCGGCAAAGAATTACTGGCCAGTCCGGAAGTGCGCGCTGCTTACCTCGAAGGTGGCGCTGAAATCAGCCACGCTTGATGGCTGTCTATTCGACGGGGGCTACGGCCCCCGTTTTTGTTGACTCTGCGCAAGAACTGATCATGAAATTCAATCGATATGTGCTGTTTTTATTGGCCTCGATGGCGTTGGTGGGGACGAATGTCGGGCTGGGCAAATCGATTGTGGTGGCAGTGCCGGTGATGCTGTTTGCGCTGCTGCGCTTTGTGATTGGTGTAGGCGTGCTGCTGCCGGTGTACAAACCGGCGCGCATGCGCGCAGTGCGTCGCAGCGAATGGCTGGCGCTGTTTTTGCAGGCGCTGTTCGGCACCTTTCTGTTTACGCTGTTCATGCTGTACGGCGTGTCGCATACCAGCGCGCTGGCGGCGGGGGTAATCACCAGTACCATCCCGGCGGTGGTGATTTTGTTGTCGTGGCCGCTGCTGAAAGAACGGCCTGGCCCGCGAGCGATTCTGGCGGTGGCGCTGGCCATGGCGGGCATGCTGATCATCAACACCACGCGCGCGGCAGGCGGGGCCGAAACCTCGTTGCTGGGCAATGCGCTGGTGGCGGCGGCGGTGTGCTGCGAATCGATTTATGTGATCTTGAGCCG
This sequence comes from Silvimonas sp. JCM 19000, assembly GCF_054652575.1. Lineage (NCBI taxonomy): Bacteria > Pseudomonadati > Pseudomonadota > Betaproteobacteria > Neisseriales > Chitinibacteraceae > Silvimonas > Silvimonas sp. JCM 19000. The sequence goes on from NZ_BAAIHC010000039.1 coordinate 19,733, forward strand.
CCGTCTGACGCAAACCCTGCCCGCAATCGAAATCTGCGCCTATACCCATTTGATCGGCCTCGGTCTGATGTTGCCGCTGGGGCTATACGCGCTGTGGCACTTTGATTTGCACAGCGTTGATCCCGCCACCTGGTTACAGGTGGGCTGGTATGGCCTGGCCGCCAGCGTGTTGTCGTTCTGGTTATGGATGAAGGGCATACGCCACGTGCCGGCCCAATCGGCGGGCGTGTTTACGGCGGCGTTGCCGGTGGCGGCAGTGGCGTATGCGGTGATCTTTCTGCAAGAAAAACTGCTGCCGGTGCATGGCGTGGCGCTGGTGTGCGTGATTGCCGCCATTGTGATTGCATCGCGCGCGCAGCCAGCCCGGCGTGGCGCTTAGCGCGCCGGATCTGGCGCGGCGCGTGCCGCGGGAACCCTCCGCGTTTAACCGGGTCTGTGGTGTTGCTTGTCACAGCCAGCAAAATCGGTGCTTGAGTGCCGTGACGCTGACTTTTATGCTGTGTCCGGCTTCAGGACGCCACTCACCTTAGCTGCGGAAAATCATAACAATGCAAACGCCTGATCTGATCCCCATTCCGTCCTCTAGCGAAGAACTCGACTATCTGCTCAGTCACTATGATGCGGGCGCCAAACTGCTGGCCGAAGCCAACGGCATGCTCGACAGCATCCAGGCCGCGCTGGCGCTGGCCGAGGCGCAACAGCAGCCGGTAGATATGGCACTGCTCAGCGCATGCAGTGGCCTGCACCACGTGCTAAGCCAGGTGCGCAGCCACTACCAGGGATTGTTTGAGCTGGCGAAAAAGGATGAGTGAGTGGCGGTAGAAGGTATCGCATCCTACCCAACTGCGGTGGATCCTGATGGGCCACTTTTTGGGGTCTAGACGGGACCGCCGCGTCCCATCCTATGACAGTGTTCTGGATTAGATACCGAAGACGGTGAGTGGGGCGGTGGAGGTCACCAGCGGGCTGTCTTTCAGCGCCGCCTGGATGGTCACCGGCAAGGCGCCCGCAACATGGGCGGGCGCACGGTATACGCCGCTGGCCGATATCTGGCCCACTTCTGCATTACCACCCTGTATGCCATTGACCATCCAGATCACCTGATCGGTGGGACGGTTGCCGTTTTGCGCCTGAAACCAGAGGGAGCCGCCCGCATCCACACGGCTGGAAGCCGCATACACGCTGAGCAAAGACGCTGCACCCGCGATCACCGGGGCGGCAGAAGCAGAAAGATTGGCATCGCCGCGCATGGCCGAGCACGCCGCCACCGCGCAACAACATAACAGCACCACCACCCGCCATTTGTGGCTGGATGTGGACGGGACCCGATCGATACGGCCGACGGGTGCCTGGGTGCTGGGGGCGGACATGGAGCTTTCCTTCGCTTACGCGCTGAGATTCAGGGCGCAGACCGCGCCCTTGTTAATTTCAGCTGCATATTATGATTATCTGATGGGAGTTGGAAAGGCCTGAATATGCCTTCGGGCGATAAAAGGTGAAATTTGTCATACAAAACGACTTAAGCACTCTGTAAGCATTGTGCTGAATGTTTAAAACACCTCACAAAGGCTGTCAGCAGCAGGTTGCGGCAAGTGAAAAACGCCTACAGCGCGATCAGTTTTGCCCCGTTAGTAAGCCTTGATGTCAGGCGGCACAATCTATGCTCGATTCCGCCTAACGACCCCGCTAGCCCGACGCCGCGTTGCGATGTGCGGACGGTGGTATGCAAGGAGAGCAACAATGAATCAGCAAGAATTCCAGGGCCGTCTGGAACAGGCCCGCGGCAAAGTCAAGGAATGGACCGGTGTGGCCACCGGTAATGAACAACGCGAGCTGGCTGGCAAGCTTGAAGCCGAAGCCGGTCGCAGCACCGCGCTCAACCAGGCCGCCAGCGGCGTGCCGGATGCGCAAATGCAGGCCGTGCTGGACCAACTGGTCAAGCTGGGGGCCAAGCCCGTCGAGACCCTGAGCGTAGCCGCCGCCCGAGCCAACCCGACGCCCGCCGATGCCGTGGTGGCATTGCTGCAGGCACGCGGCCAGGACGCGTCGCCACAGCCAGTGGCCAAGATAGAAAACCGCACGATCGACGGCGCCACCGGCCCGCTGCAGGCGCGCATCTATTGGCCGCAAAACGCCGCCGCCAGCGCCTTGCTGCCGCTGATTGTGTATTTTCATGGTGGCGGCTGGGTGATTGCCGATCTGGATGTCTACGACGCCTCGCCGCGCGCGCTGGCCAATGGGGCGCAGGCCATCGTGATTTCGGTGCATTATCGCCAGGCACCGGAGCATCGTTTTCCGGCGGCCCATGACGACGCCTATGCGGCATGGCAATGGGCGCTGCATAACGCCGCCACGCTGAACGGCGATCCCGCCCGGATCGCCATCGCCGGTGAAAGCGCCGGTGGCAATCTGGCCGCTTCGGTGGCGATCCGCGCACGCGACAATAATCTGCAAGTACCGCTGCATCAGTTGCTGATTTATCCCGTGGCCGATTACTCCTTCAACACGCCGTCGCAGCAAGAGAACAAAGGCGCCAAGCCGCTCGATACCGCGATGCTGCCGTGGTTTTACGACAAATATCTGGCGCGGCCGGAAGACGGCAGCAGCCCGCTATTCTCGATTCTGCGCGCCACCGATTTGCGCGGTTTGTCGCCAGCCACAATTATCACCGCCGAGATCGATCCGCTGCGCTCGGATGGCGAAGCGTATGCTCAACGCCTGACCACGGCCGGCGTGCCGGTGCGGTATCACGAATTCAAAGGCGTGACCCACGAATTCTTTGGCATGGGCGCGGTGCTGGATAAAGCCAACGACGCGGTCGAACTTGCAAGCAGTGAACTCAGACAGGCATTCCAACATGGCGAAGCGCCGCGCGTTTAGTAAATCCCTCGGCAAGGCGCTGAGTAGTTCAGTTGCTAAAACCCTGCGCGAGACCTTTGGTTTTGCCGAGTTAAGGCCAGGCCAGGATGAGGTTATCCGGTCGATTGCAGCGGGGCAGGACACCTTGGCCATCATGGCCACCGGCGCGGGCAAATCGCTGTGTTACCAGCTGCCCGCGCTGGCCTTGCCCGGTACCACCCTGATCGTTTCGCCGCTGATTGCCCTGATGAAAGATCAGCAGGAAAAACTGGTCGAGCTGGGCTTGCAAGCCGCCTTGTTCAACAGCACGCTCAGCGCGGCGGAAGAAGCCGAGGCCATGCAGCGTTTGCTGGCGGGAGAACTCGAATTTGTGTTTGTCACGCCCGAGCGGCTGGCGCGCAGCGAGTTTATTGATGCGCTCAAAACCATCCGCATCGACTTTATCGTGATTGACGAGGCACATTGCATTTCGCAATGGGGCCATGATTTCCGCCCGGCGTTTCTGCATATCGGCCAGGCTGTGGGCGACCTCGGCCGTCCGCCCATTCTGGCGCTGACCGCCACGGCCACTGATGAAATCATTGCTGATATCAAGCTGCAACTTGATCGCCCGGATATGCGCGTGCTCAACACCAGCATCTATCGGCCCAACCTGGCCTTGCGCGTCGAGCACGTCACCCAACCGGCCGAGAAGCAACAATTATTGCTGGAGCAACTGGCCGAAGGCGGCACCAGCATTGTTTATGCCGCCACCATCAAAACCGCCGAGGCCACCCACCAGTTTTTGCTGGCCAATGGCGTAGAAGCCTTGCTGTACCACGGCCGCCTGCCGTCTAAACAGCGCCACGAAAACCAGGACCGCTTTATGGCGGGCGAAGTAAAGGTCATTGTGGCGACCAGTGCCTTCGGCATGGGCATCGACAAGGCCGATATCCGGCAGATTATCCACTTTGAATTTCCCGCCACGGTGGAAGCGTATTACCAGGAAGCGGGCCGCGGTGGGCGCGATGGCGAGCTGGCCGAATGCGTGTTGTTGTATGACCTTGCGGATCAGCGCACGCAAAAATATTTTCTTGGTGGGCGTTACCCCACGCGGCGCGATATCGGCAAGGTTTATCGCACCCTCGAAGAAATGGGCGGCAGTCAGCGCGAAGCGGTCAGTACCAGGGCCCTGCGCCAGGCGTTAAAGCCGATGCCGCGCGGCAAGCAGGATGTGATTCTGGCGGTGCTGCGGCGTGACCGGCTGGTGGAGCTGGCCGATGAGCACTGGCGTGTTTCGGTGGAGGGCAATACTGGCGAGCATCTCGATAATCTGGCGGCGCGGTTTGAGGCCGTGGCGCTGGCCGACCAGGACAAGCTGGACCAGATGATGCATTACGCGCAAAACGCGCAATGTCGCTGGTGTTTTCTGCTGGAGTATTTTGGCGAAGCCGCGCCGTTTGAGCGCTGCGGCCATTGTGACAACTGTCTGGAACCGGTCGAGCTGGTCGCCTGATGCAAACCGTGCGAACGGTTTGCGGCGCAGGCGGTCGGAGTTAAAATTGCTGCCGTCTAGCCGGAGCCGCGCCGTTTATGTTTGCCAATCTCATCAAGCTTGCAGGCTATCTGCAAAGCGTCAAACCCCAGACTTCCCTCACCGTCACTGCCGAACAGGCGCAACTGTCGCCCGAGCAATTCGACGCGCTGGTGCGGCAGTGGGCACACAAGTTACCGGCGGATTTTGAGTTGATTGATCAGCGCTACGCCAAGGTGGGCGAAGAGCAATTTGTGGATGCGATCACCATCTACCGCAAATAAACGCATAGGGTGGGTCATGACCCACCATTCAAAGCCGTCACCCGAGACCGCGCGATTGGCATAGCGTTTAAGTCCGCGTGGTCCATAAAACCAGCGCCCGGCAGCCAGACCTTGCGCTTGGGCGTACAGCTTTGAAAGGTGGGTCGAGACCCACCCTATGGGTTATCGCATAGCGTTATTGCCAGTACGGATCGATACCGTAGTAGTCATGGATGCCGACGGCCCACTGGTCATCCGCAAACACGGGCCAATGGTCTTTGTCAAAACCCGGTGCGCTTTCGAGCCGGGCGCGGTCCACCCCACTCAGAATAAAACGTTCATTCACCGGGTCGGACTGCAGCGACGACCACGGCAGCGCAAACAGTTTGTCGCCGAGGCCCATAAAACCGCCGAAGGACAACACGGCATAAGCGATGCGGCCACGGTCGATATCCAGCACGACCTGGTCGATCTTGCCCAGTTCTTCACCAAGATCATTCACCACTTTGGCACCTTCCAGCGTGCGCGATGCGATCACGCGGCGGCGGCTGGTATCAAAGGCAGCGCCCGCAGTGGCGCCCTGGTTGACCGGCAGATTAATGGGATTGGGGCTGTTCATCATGATGCTCCTCGCTCTATATACGGATGCGTTACGCATCGCTGATTGGATAAACCGAGCTTAGCGCTGCGGCCGCCGGCGGCCTGTCGGACGCGTCCGCATCACCCGCGCCCACGTCACCCGTTAGTGCTAAAGAAAGCGCCTACATGTCAGACATCGTACCCAGCCCTTCACGCCGCTGACCGACAGCCCACGCGCGCGCTGGGCCGTTAAGGTTTTACATCGCTTACAGGATCAACTCATGCCCTCGCGTATTGAAGACTATGCCTTGCTTGGTGACTGTGAAACGGCCGCCCTGGTCAGCAAGGCGGGCAGCATAGACTGGCTGTGCTGGCCGCGCTTTGACTCATCCGCCTGCTTTGCTGCGCTACTTGGCAATGACGCGCACGGTTGCTGGCGCATTGCGCCGGTGGCGGGCGAATTTGTGCAGCGCGCTTACCGGCCCGGCACGCTCATTCTCGATACGGAATTCCGCAGCGCCAGCGGCCGCGTGCGTATTACTGATTTCATGCCGTTCCGCGACGAACATTCGCATCTGATCCGCCTGGTTGAAGGGCTGGAAGGCGAAGTCGACATGGAGCTGATGTTGCGCTTGCGCTTTGATATGGGCCTGACCGTGCCGTGGGTGCGCCAACTGCCCGAGCAAGACGGCATCCACGCCGTGGCTGGCCCCGATATGGTGGTGTTGCGCACGCCCGTTGCGCTCGAAGGCGTCGATCTGTCGACCGTGGCACGTTTTACGGTGAGCGCAGGCCAGACCGTGCCGTTTACGCTGTCGTACGGGCCATCGCATCTGCCCGCGCCGCCCGCGATTGATGTCACAAGAGCGCTGGCGCATTGCGAGCAGGAATGGCGTGCGTGGTCGGATCGCTGCCTGGAAGTCGGCGAATATAAAGACACGGTGCAGCGTTCGTTGATTACGCTCAAGGCGCTGACCTATGCCCCCACCGGCGCCATCGTCGCTGCCGCCACCACCTCGTTGCCTGAAGCCTTGGGGGGTGTGCGTAATTGGGACTACCGCTTTTGCTGGCTGCGTGACGCCACGCTGACGGTGATGACCTTGCTACGCGCGGGTTATGTCGAGGAAGCGGCGGCGTGGCGGTCGTGGCTGGTGCGCGCGGTGGCTGGCAGCGCCGATCAGATCCAGATCATGTATGGCATTGCGGGCGAACGCATGCTCGACGAAAAAGAGATCCCCTGGCTGCCGGGCTTTGCCAATTCGGCCCCGGTGCGCATCGGCAATCAGGCTGCCACGCAATTGCAGCTGGATACCTATGGCGAACTGATGGATGCCCTGTATCAGGCGCGGCGGGGCGGACTGGCGGCCGATGACGATGCGTGGTCGCTGCAATGCAATCTGCTGGAGCGGCTGGAGCGTATCTGGCAAACGCCCGATGAAGGAATCTGGGAAGTGCGCGGGGGCGCGCAGCAATTTACTTCGTCCAAGATGATGGCGTGGGTGGCGGTGGATCGCTGCATCAAAACGGCGGAACAGTTTGATATGGACGGCCCGGTTGCACACTGGCGGCAATTGCGTGACCAGATCCATGCCGACGTTTGCGCCCAGGGTTTTAATGCGGAGCTGAACAGTTTTGTGCAGGTTTATGGCGGCGACCAGCTCGACGCCAGTTTGCTGGGGCTGGCGCTGGTGGGCTTTCTGCCGCCCGATGATCCGCGCATTATCGGCACGGTGGCGGCGGTAGAAAAATATTTGCTGCAAGACGGTCTGGTCCTGCGCTATCGCACCGCCGAATCACGCGATGGTTTGCCCCCGGGCGAGGGCGCCTTCCTGGCCTGCAGCTTCTGGTTGGCAGATAACTGGGTGTTGCAAGGCCGGATGGACGAAGCACGCGCGCTGTACCAGCATTTACTGAGCCTGCGCAACGACCTCGGTTTGCTGTCGGAAGAATACGATCCGGTGGGCCAGCAAATGCTGGGCAATTTCCCGCAGGCGTTTTCGCATATGTCGATCGTGTTCACTGCGTTTGCACTGACCGGCGATGGTCCGATGGCGGGCGAACGCGCCAGCTAAGCCCGGCTTATTTGGCGCTGGGCACGGCAATGCAGCTATCGGCGCCGTCATCTACCCGTCTTTGCAACAGCTTGAGCGGGGCAAAATCGGTGGTCTTGACCCCCAGCTGGCGCGCCGCCTTCTGCAATTTGCCGTCACGCCAGAGGTTGTAATCGGAGACGCGCATGGCCTGGTCCGGCAACACATTACGCGCTTTGGTATTGGGCTGCGCCGGGTGGATGGTCAGATGGGTAATCCCTGCTGGCAGCAAGGGCAGCAATTCGTCATAACCGCCGTAGCGCTCGCCCGCCAGCCGTCGCGCCGGGTCGTACAACATCACCGTGGCATCGGGTGTAATCACGCCGACTTGCTGGCCCGTGAGATTACGCGCCATCTGCCGCTCGAACGGTAATTCCCACATTTGCGCCACCAGCGGAATGCCGGTTTCGGCGGGCAGGGTCAGATACAACTTCATGATCTCGGGGTTGGCCCGCCAGAACATGCGGTGCGACTGGATATGGCTGATCTGCAGCCCGGCGCCGCGCGCTTTACCGATCTGCGCCAGCATTTCACGCAGCACATCGCCGCGTTCGGCATGCACGCCCAGCTGTTCAGTGTCGGCCCACAAATGCGTGGCGTCGGCGTATAGCGAAGGCACCTGGTCACGCGGCAGCACCGTGCCCCATGGCAGCTTGTCTTGCCACTCATTGGTCAACGTCAGTTCCAGCCCGACCGGCAAACCGCGTTCACGGGCCATGCGCGCGACATTTTCAAAATCGGGGCCGGTGGGGATAACGGACAGGGTCTGGATCAAACCCTGATCGACCAGCGCGAATGCGGCGGCGTCGATATCGGGCTGTAAGCCGACATCGGCAGCATCGACAATCAAAACGCGGTCTTTGGGGCCAAAACCCAGACATTCACTCAGGCGCGAGGCATAACTCGCAGGCGCGCACAGCAGCCACGCGGTAAGCGTACATACAGCAACAAGGCGCGGGGTGAGCAACAAGCGGCAACTTCCTTTCCTGGAAAACGTGCATATGCAACCACATGTGTAAGTGGTCGTCATCTTTTTGTCGCTTTATATCGCCTGGATGTCACTAAAGCCACGCACGCCAGGCATGCGGCCGATTTTGGAGGTCTGGCGGCGCCTGGGGTTCCCGGTGAGCGGGCGCAAATTAAAAAGCCGCGCGCTGTGGACAGCGCGCGGCGGCGTTTTATTGCGCAGCCAAGGCCGGATGGCGCAGCAGCTCATGGGCCGCCGGTGCCGACGAGGCCGGATTCTGCCCGGTGATCAGCAGGCCATCCCTCACCACGTAAGGGCCCCAATCATCGCCACGCGAGTAGACGCCGCCCTTGGCTTTGAGCTCATCCTCCACCAGAAACGGCACCACATCGGTCAGGCCCACGGCGGCTTCTTCCGAGTTGGTAAAGCCGGTCACTTTTTTGCCCTGGACCAGCGGGCTGCCATCAGCAGCGCGCACATGACGCAAAGCGCCCGGTGCATGGCACACCAGCGCGACGGGTTTGCCCGCGCTGATAAAGGTCTCGATCAGCTGGATGGAGGTCTGGTCTTCCGCCAGATCCCACAGCGGGCCATGACCACCCGGGTAGAACACGGTATCGAAGTCGTTTGGGTGGACGCTATCAAGCCGCACGGTGTGCGCCAATTGTTCCAGCGCCGCGGCATCGAGTTCAAAGCGGCGGGTCAGATCGGTCTGATTGGCCGGTTCGTTGCTCTTGGGGTCCAGCGGCGGCTGACCGCCGAGCGGCGATGCCAGCACGATATCGACGCCTGCTTCCTTGAAGGCGTAATACGGCGCGGCCAGTTCTTCCAGCCAGAAACCGGTCTTGCGGCCCGTGTTGCCCAGTTGGTCATGCGAGGTCAGAACCATCAGTACTTTCATGTTGGATACTCCAGAGGGTGGGGTCGTACATCTAAAAAGTAGACTAGTCGTCTAGTAACTGGTGCTGAAAAAACACTTCCGTAGAAGTGCGCTTGATATGCCCGCGCCGTCAAGCCGGCGGGTGTATTAACTGGCGTGTGGTTTGCATCGCCTGGTCGAAAGCCTCGGTTGTGCGGCTGATCTTGACCATGATGCTGGCGCCCAGCCACAACTGATACAAGCTATGCGCCAGACTGGCCGCGTCGCCAGCATAGACCAGCGACGCATCGGCCCGGCCCGCCAACAGCGCGTGCTCCAGCCGACTGATGATGCCCGCAGTGCCCAGCTTCAAGCTGGCGCGCATGGTTTCCGACATATCCGCTACTTCTGCACCCAACTTCACCGCCAGGCATTTGCCTTGGCAATCGCAGAACGATTGATTCTGTTGCCACATCTGCCAGTACGCCTGGAGACGCTGCGCCGTATTCTTGCCCGGCAGGGCGAGGGCCGCATCCATCTCGGCAAGATAGTCGGCAAAATAGCTTTCCAGCAGCGCCACCCCAAATGCATCCTTGGACGCAAAGTAGTGATAGAACGAACCCTTGGGCACACCAGCCTCAGACAAAATCTCGTTCAGTCCGACGCCGGTAAACCCTTTGGCGCTGATCAGCCGTTGCCCCACTGCAAGAATATTGCTGCGGACATCGTGCGCTGCGGAGACATGTGAAGTAGCCATGGCCGCAATCTAAACCACAATTAGACCAGTCGTCTAGTGGTTTTTTGATTTATTTTCCGAAGTGGATGCAAAGGTCTCGGCGCGAGCAAAGTGGCCGCAGCGCAGCGACGGTGGGTAAAGACCGTCCTCCCACGCGTTATTGCTGCCACGCCGCCGTGGCGTGGGTTCCGCGCGGCGGGGACCGATGCCACGCGCAAAATAGCGCGATAAGCACGCGACAAAGTCTTTCACCGTCACGGCCCAGCCCCCACGCCCACCCGATGTTGCGCAGCAACGAGGCAGCGGTCGCAGCTACGCCACGCCATT
>NZ_BAAIHC010000040.1:0-24486 GCF_054652575.1 Silvimonas sp. JCM 19000
GCTTCAGAGCTTTTTAACGCCCCATTTGAGGCCTTCGTCTTCGGGGTGGGTTTTGATTTCGAAGCCCAGTCGCCGCATAAACCCGAGCATATTGCTGTTGCTGGCCAGCACCTCGCCTTCCACGGCCGACAAGCCCATATCACGCGCTGCCGCAAACAACCGCTCCATCAGCCGCACGCCCAGGCCTTTGCCCTGCCATTGATCGTCGATCACGATGGCGAATTCGCAGCTGTCCGAATCGATATTCACCACAAATCGCGCCACCGCCACAATAATCTCGCCCGCCCCGCTAATGACGGTCGAGACCAGCGCCATCTCGCGTGCGTAATCGATCTGGGTAAAGCGCACCAACTGCACCTGCGACAGCGATTTAAGCGTGCTCATATAACGGTTGTAGCGCGTCTCTTCCGACAGCCGTTCCACAAACTGCGTGATCATTTCGGCGTCTTCCGGCCGGATCGGGCGGATGGTCATCGGCATGCCGTTCTTCAGCCGGGTTTCCTGTACCAGATGCGCCGGGTACGGGTGGATGGCCATATGGCTATAGCGACCGGCTTTTTCCGGTTGCGGCGCCAGGATAATGCGTGCGTCCAGCGCGATCACGCCATTCTCATCGGCAATCAGCGGGTTGATATCGAGCTGTTCGATTTGCGGCAGCTCGCACACCATTTCCGACACCCGCAACAGCACCGATTTGACCGCTTCAATATCGACTGCGGGTTGATTGCGGAATTCGCCCAGCATGTTTTTAACGCGCGTGCGCCGGATCAGGTTTTCTGCCAGATATTCATTCAGCGGGGGCAAGCCGACGGCCAGATCGTTGAACACTTCGACCGCAATACCGCCCGCGCCAAAGCTGATCACCGGGCCAAAGGCCGAGTCATGTGCCACGCCCACCATTAATTCGCGCCCGTATTTGCGCGTCACCATGGGCTGCACGGTCAGGCCACGCAGCTTGTCGCCCAGACGCTCGCGCGCGCGGGACAACATGCGGTTGGCTTCGGTCGCCACCGCCATCAGCGTGTTCAGCCCTAACACCACGCCATCAATATCGGTTTTGTGCGTCACGCCTTCCGCGTCGATCTTGAGTACCACCGGCAGGCCCATGCCCATGGCGGCATTGACGGCTTCGTCGGGCGTGGTGGCGCGCACCGTGGTGGTGACCGGGATGCGGAAGGCGCGCAGGATGGCCTTGGATTCCAGCTCATCCAGCGCCTTACGGCCGTGCGACAGCGCGTTGTCGATAATCATGCGGGCCGATTCCAGATCAGGCGCTTCCCACTCTCCCAGCGGCCCCGGCGTTTGCAGCAGCAATTGCTGCGCGTACTGCCAGCTTGCCAGCGAGTAAAACACTTCCACCGCATGCTCGGAGGTGGTGAAGTGCGCCATCTTGTGGCGCGCCAGCAGTTTGCGACTGCTCTCCACTTTCTTGCCCCCAATCCACGCCAGCAACAAGGGCTTGTCGGTGGATTTGCGCAGCGCAATCATGGCCTCCGCCGTGGCCAGATGATCGGTGCCCACCTGCGGGGTAAACACCACCAGCACGCCATCGATATTGGCGTCCGCCAGCACCGCCGCCGTGGTATCGGCAAAGCGAGCGGCGTCGGCATTGCCGAGAATATCGATGGGATTGTCGTGACTGGATTGCGGTGGCAGCAGGCTGTCGAGCCGCGCAATGGTGCTGTCGGTGAGGCGCGGCAACTGTATATGCAGATCACGCGCGCGATCCACCGCCATCATGCCGGCGCCAATGCCATTGGTAATCACCGCCAGCCGCCGGCCGCGCGTACGTACATTGCCGGTGAGCACGCGCGCCGCAATAAACAACTGATTGATCGAACGCAGGCGCAGCACACCGGCGCGGCGCAAGGCAACGTCAAACACATTATCGCGGCCGATCAAACGTTCGGAATGCGTGCGCGCCAGGGCCACCGGATCATCATAACGGCCCACCTTGAGCACCATCACCGGCTTGGAGCGCGCCGCTGCGCGCAGGGCCGACATAAAAATGCGCGCATCCTGGATGTCTTCGATATACAGCAGGATGCTGTGGGTTTTGGGGTCGCTGACCAGGTAGTCCAGCGATTCGCCCACATCCACATCGACCGCGGAACCCAGCGAGATCACCGAGGAGAAACCGATATCCTGGGTTTCCGCCCAATCCAGAATCGCCGAAGTCACCGAGGATGATTGCGAAATCAACGCCATATTGCCGGGCTTGACCTGGCCGACGTAATTGCCACTATTGAGCTTGCTGACCGGGCGCTGGAAGCCGAACACCGTCGGCCCCAACAGCCGCATATGGTATTGCTTGCACAAGGCGTGCAGCCGTTCCAGCAACTGACCTGCGCGTTGTTCGGTGCCGACAAAATCGCAGGACATCACCGCCACTGCTTTCACACCGTGCTTGCCGCATTCAGTCACCACCTCGATCAGCGTGCGTGATGGCGTGGTGATCACGGCCAGGTCTATCGGGGTGTCGATCTGGCTGATATGCCGTACTGCGCTGCGGCCCATCACGCTGGCATGGCGCAGGTTGATGGCAAACAACTGCCCGGTATAACCACCTTCCAGCAGATTGCCAAATACTGTTTTGCCCACCGCGCCCTCGGTGTCGGAGGCACCAATCACGGCAATCGAAGCGGGATCAAACAGCGTAGCCAGATAATGTTGTTTCATATGCGCCTTGCAGCATGCGGCATCGGGCCGCTTGCGCGTTGGTCAGGTCATGCCGGCGGATTGCGGCACCGGGCAGAAGCAGGAATCATGCCGCCGCACGGCAACGCTACTATATACACCTGGTTGTCAGCGTGGACACCGGCGTGAGCATCGTTATAATCACGCCATTCTTCACTGAACAGTCAGGACTAACCCCATGGATATCAGCAAGATTGCCGTTGGCAAAGACGTGCCGAACGATTTTCACGTCATCATCGAAATCCCGGCCAACGCCGCGCCGATCAAATATGAACACGACAAAGAATCCGGCGCCGTGTTCGTAGACCGTTTTATGGGCACCTGCATGTTCTATCCGCTCAACTACGGTTATATCCCGCACACGCTGGCGGAAGATGGCGACCCGGTTGATGCGCTGGTTTACACCCCCTTCCCGTTGCTGCCGGCTTCGGTAGTGCGCTGCCGTGCCATCGGCATGCTGCAAATGGAAGACGAATCCGGTATCGATGCCAAGCTGGTCGCCGTTCCGGTCGACAAGCTGTGCCAGATGACCAAAGACATCCAGAAGCTGGAAGATCTGCCCGCCCTGCTGCTGGCACAGATCAAGCACTTCTTTGAACACTACAAAGATCTGGAAGCGGGCAAGTGGGTCAAGGTGCAAGGCTGGGCGGATAAAGAAGCCGCGCATGCGGAAATTCTGGCCGGTATCAAGCGCGCCGAAGGCTAAGCGTCCGGCAAAGCCAGACCCGGCGCGGTTTGTATTGCAGCGCAACACTGACCGCCCGGTCAAACAAGGCCCTTCCTTCTGGAAGGGCTTTTTTTTCGTGCATCGGTTTATCAGCAGATAGTCATATAGCGGTAACACGCGTCCGCTAGCCTCCCACGCAAAGCACAGTCCGGGGGGGCGCGTGGTGGACATGTCAGTCAATATCAGTGACGTCGTATTCGTCAAAACCAGCAAGGGCCAGCAAGAAATCAACGAGCGCACATTCGGCCTGGCATCACGCCTGCGGCGCGCGCTGATTCTGGTCGATGGCCAGAAAGCGGCGCTGGCCCTGCGTGACATGCTGCTGGGCCTGGATGCCGATGCGCTGCTGATTGAACTGCAGGCTCAGGGTTTTATTGAGCAACGCGCCGCTACACCCAAGGCGGCCCAGCCAGCGGTGCCCGCCCCTGTGCGCGGCCCTGCCACCCTGCAGCCCGCCGCCCCGCCCACGGACCGCGCACCGGCCAGCGAGGTGGTGCTCGAGGTGGAAGAGGTCGACATCCACGACGTGGTCGAACCCACCGCCGAAGCGATGATAGACCCGCAAATGATTCTGCAAGCGCAAGTATTGATGGTGGAAAGTGCCAACCAGTTTCTTGGTTTGATGGCGCGCCAGTTGATCCTGGAAATTGAAGGCATCAAAGACGCCGCCAGCCTTAAACGCGTGATTGGCCGTTGGAATATGAGCCTGCGCCAGTCGCGTAAACCGCCAGAACAAATTGATCGCTATGTGCTGGCGGTGCGCACGCTGGTGGGTATCTAGCCGCGCTGACGTTTGCGATCGCGGTAGCGCTCAAAGCGCTCGCGCGTGGCATCGGCGCTGCGCGTGCCGAAGGCGTAATGGCTTTCCAGCCACATTACATTGATGATGCCAAAAGCCAGCGCCAGGCCTAATCCCAAAATCCAGGTGAAGTACCACATCGTTGTTCTCCTTTGGTCTTAATAGCCAGCGCCAGGCTGGCTGACACGGATCGGGCCACGCATGACGCGGTAGACCCAGGTGGTATACAGCATGATCAGCGGCATAAAGATAATCACCACAATCAGCATGATGCCCAAGGTGCGCTGGCTGGATACGGCGTCCCACAGCGTCAGGCTGGAGGCCGGGCTGATCGACGACGGCAGCACAAACGGGAACAGCGACCAACCCGCAGTAACAATGATGGCGCTGACCGCGGTGCCACTCGCCAGCAAGGTGGCCCAGCCCCAACGCCGCCACGCGCCCAGCGCGCTCAACAAGGCGGCAACAATACCCAGCACCGGCAGCGCAAGCGTGTGCGGATACAAGGTGTAGTTGTGCAACCAGCCTGCCGCCAGCGTGCCCACGGTTTTGTCGCCCGGCCGCAACGCGGTGTTGACGTCGCCCACCTGCAGCAAGGTCAGTCCGTTGCGTTGCGTCAGCCAGACGCCACCCAGGGCAAACAGCAGCGCAGTAAGCACGCCTGCGATGATGACAGCGCGGCGGGCGCGGAACTGGATGGCGCCCTCAGTACGCAGATGCAGAAACGCGGCACCATGCATCAGCAACATCGACAGGCAAACCACGCCGCAGAACAGCGCAAACGGGTTCAGCAAATCGATAAACGCGCCGCCATAGCTCACGCGCACGGTGTTATCGAGCGCAAAAGCGATGCCGGTAAACAGATTGCCAAAGGCCACACCCATGATCAGCGCGGGCACGGCGCCACCGATGCACAGGCCGATGTCCCAGGCTTTGCGCCAGCGCAGGTCTTTAAGCTTGTCACGATAGTCAAAGCCCACCGGACGCAAGAACAGCGCAAACAACATCAACATCAGCGCGCCATACAGCGTGGAAAACGCCGCCGCATACACCAGGGGCCACGCTGCAAACAGCGCGCCGCCCGCGGTAATCAACCAGGTCTGATTGCCTTCCCAGGTGCCGACAATGCTTTCGACCACGGCGCCGCGTTCTTCGTCACTGCGGCCCATCCACGGCAACAAAGCGCCGACGCCCAGATCAAAGCCGCCGGTGAGCGCAAAGCCGATCAGCAAGACGCCAACCAGGCCCCACCAGATTAATTTGAGTGTTTCGTAATCGAACATGATGGCGCGTCCTTTAGTGGCTGGCGGCGGTCTGCGCGGGCAGTGCCGAGGTATCGTTGGCAGTCTCGCCAAAATAGCGACCGGTCTGCAGTGACGCCGGGCCGAGGCGGATGTACTTGAGCATCAAGAACATTTCGATCACGAACAGCCCGGAATAAATCGCCAACAGTCCCCACATGCTGAAATGCAACTGGCTGGCATCGAGCGCCGAGGCGGACAAATGCGTCGGCAAGATGCCGGAGATGGTCCACGGCTGGCGGCCATATTCAGCGACAAACCAACCGGTTTCGATTGCCACCCAAGGCAGCGGAATCGACCACACAATCAGCCGCAGCAGCCAGCGTTGCGGCGCCAGATTGCGCCGCGCCAGAAAGTAGAACGAGGCGGCAAAGATAAATAGAAACAGAAAGCCCAATCCCACCATCAAGCGGAAAGTCAAAAACAAAGGCAGCACTTGCGGGATGGTGTCGCCCGCGGCCGCTTTGATTTGCGCCTCGCTGGCATCCAGCACGGCGGGCGTATATTTTTTAAGCAGCAGCGCAAAGCCGAGGTCTTGTTTAGCGGCTGCAAACTGCGCTCTGACCGCAGGCGAAGTGTCGCCCGCTTGCAGCTTGAGCAAGGCGGCGTAGGCGGTCATGCCGTGGCGGATGCGCGCCTCATGTTCCAGCCGCAAATCCTTGATGCCGGTCACTGGCTGATCCACCGAACGCGTCGAAATCATCCCCAGCACATACGGGATCTTGATCGCGTAATCAGTGCGCTGTTCTTTCTGGTTGGGAATGCCGATGGCGGTAAACGGTGCCGGTGCGGGTGCGGTGTCCCATTCGGCTTCAATGGCGGCCAGCTTTACTTTCTGCACTTCGCCCGTGGTGTAACCCGATTCATCCCCCAGCACGATGACCGAGCAGACCGAGGCCAGGCCAAAGCCCGCTGCCACCGCAAACGAGCGGATGGCAAAGCCGGTATCGCGCGCCTTGAGCAAATACCACGACGACACGCCCAGCACGAACATCGACGCCGCCACATAACCGGCGGCCACCGTATGCACAAACTTGGCCTGCGCCACCGGGTTGAAAAAGACCTGGCCGATGCTGGTCAATTCCATGCGCATGGTGACGTAATTGAATTCAGCGCCCACCGGGTTCTGCATCCAGCCGTTGGCGATCAGTATCCATAGGGCCGATAGATTGGAACCCAGCGCCACCAGAAATGTGACCAGCAAATGCTGCTTGCGCGACAGCCTGTCCCAGCCAAAGAAAAACAGCCCGACAAAGGTGCTTTCCAGAAAAAACGCCATCATGCCTTCGATGGCCAGGGGCACGCCAAAGATGTCGCCGACGTAATGGGAGTAATACGCCCAGTTGGTGCCGAACTGGAATTCCAGCGTAATGCCGGTGGTAATGCCCATTGCAAAATTGATGCCGAATAACTTGCCCCAGAACCGGGTCATGTCTTTGTAGATTTGCTGTCCGGTCATGACGTAGACCGATTCGCAAATGACCAGGATCCAGCTCAGGCCAAGCGTGAGCGGAACAAACAAAAAGTGGAACATGGCGGTCAGCCCGAATTGCAAGCGTGACAGTTCCACCACATCAGCAGCAGGGATCATTGTGGTTCTCCAGATAAAGCAGAAAGAGACGCAGGGCCGGACGCGCGCGCGGTTAGCGGCGTGCCGAGTAATTGTTGGCGCACCAGCGCCGGAGACATCTGCATATGCGGCGCCAGGGGATGGCTGAACCAGACGCTCCACGCCCAATACAACAGCGCAGCTTTAAGGGCGACGACGGCGCTGAGCTCCAGGGCAAACCGGAAGCGGCTGATTTTCGGACGAGCAAGGGCCTTGAGCGTGCGCATGGCGCATCTCCAGTTCAGTCAGATGGAAGGGATTGCCTCCCGGCGGCGGCGGCGGCGCTGTTTCTCATAGGGTGGGTCAAGACCCACTACACAAAGCCGCTGATCAGAAGTGCGATCCAGGTATTTTTTGATGGCTTTGGGTGGTGGGTCTTGACCCACCCTATGCGGCGTCCCCGCGTTCAAGCGGTATGCCGGGGCTCAGCTTATTCAGGCGGCATCGGGCTTGTCCGGCTGGTCGCCGCCGCGCAATCGGTCGGCAAAGCCGAGCACTTTTTGCACTTTGGAGCCCAGGCGCATCAGGTTTTCCAGCGTCTCCGGGCTCAGGCGGTGAATGTCGTTAAACCAGCCGGTGGCCAGTTCAATCAGCTCGTGCATTTCCTGCATGCGCTCTTGCGCATATTTGTCGTCGGCATGGGCGGGCGCGGCCAGCATGGCGTCGCGCAACATACTCAGGGTGGGATCGATTTCGCGTTTCTTTTTTTCTTCCGCCAGCGTGCGGAAGATTTCCCAGACGTCTTTGGGTGCTTCAAAATACTCGCGCCGATCACCCGGCTGGTGGGTCATCTTGCACAAGCGCCACGATTGCAGTTCCTTTAGCCCCATGCTGACGTTGGAACGCGAAAACGCCAGCGTTTCGCCGATCTCGTCGGCGTTGAGCGGATGCGGCGAAATAAATAACAGCGCATAGATCTGCCCTACCGTACGATTGACGCCCCAGCGGCTGCCCATCTCACCAAAGTGCAGCACAAAGCGCTCGGCCAAAGGGGTTAGTTGCATTTGGAATTTCCCGAATTTTCAGTAATTACTGAAAATTGTAAAACTGAGTTTGATCTCGCGCAATATATTGCGTGGCGAATTTTGCTAGGCGCTGTGCGCGACGCTCGCCACGCCGCCAGTTAACATACTGATACGTGGCCAGCCGCAGCGGCCGAAGAGCATGAGAATCCTGATGAATACACCCTCGCGATATAGGACAGTTCCTAAAGACGCCACTCACGATCATGGCCCTGGCTGCGATCATGACCATGGCGCTGTACATAGCCCGGCGCAATCACACGCGCACAGCAGCGTGCACGACCATGCCGGACACGATCACGCGGGCCATGGCGGCCACGATCACCATCATCACGGCGGTCTGCATAACCACGCGCACGGCGTGACCGATGCCCGCCGCATTGCGTGGGCGTTCTGGATCATCGCCGCCTTCATGCTGATCGAAGTGATCGGCGGCCTTTGGTCGGGCTCGCTGGCTTTGTTGGCCGACGCCGCGCATATGGTCTCGGATTCGGCCGCCCTCGGGTTCAGCTGGCTGGCTTTGCGCATCGGCCAACGTCCGGCCAACAGCAAGCTGTCGTTTGGCTACAAACGCCTGGAAATCCTCGCCGCTTTCGTCAATGGCATCGCGCTGTTTGTCATTGCTGGCTGGATCACCATCGAAGCCGTCATCCGCTTTGCCCGGCCGGTGCAAATCCTGTCCGGCACCATGCTGTGGGTGGCCGTGGCGGGTCTGGCGGCCAATATTGCCGCCTTCTACGTGCTGAATGGCGGCAGCCGCGAAAACCTGAATATGCGTAGCGCCTGGTTGCATGTGATGGGCGATATGCTCGGCTCGGTGGCCGCCATCATTGCC
This sequence comes from Silvimonas sp. JCM 19000, assembly GCF_054652575.1. Lineage (NCBI taxonomy): Bacteria > Pseudomonadati > Pseudomonadota > Betaproteobacteria > Neisseriales > Chitinibacteraceae > Silvimonas > Silvimonas sp. JCM 19000. Next base: position 8,991 of record NZ_BAAIHC010000040.1, read on the forward strand.
GCGCTGGTCATCCGCTACACCGGCTTTATGCCGATCGACCCCTTGCTGTCCATCCTAGTTGCCGCGCTGGTGCTCAAAAGCGCCTGGGGCATCGTGCGCGAGAGCGCGCATATCCTGCTGGAAGGCACGCCGTCACATATCAAACTCAACGACATCAAGCTTGATCTGGAAGCGCATATCAGCGGAGTCAGCGACGTCCACCACGTGCATGCGTGGTCTATGACGGCCGAGCATTTCATGGTGACGCTGCATGCCGCCGTGCCGCCTGGTACTGACGCGGCCGCCGTGGTGGGCGCAATCCAGGCGCGGCTGCGCGAGTCTTTCCAGGTGGACCATGTCACCGTGCAGATTGAAATGGACGATTGCATCGAACGCTATCACCGCAATGAAGGCGGTGTAGCGGGTGTGGATGCCGCCGGATGTACACCGGCGCCCGCGCAGCACGTTCATTGATTACCCGGCTATAAAACCGACTTACACAGGAGAAACCCATGATAGTTCTGGTTACAGGCGCGAGCGGCGGCATAGGCGCCTCGGTGGTGCATCGCTTTGTCAGCGAAGGCCATCAGGTGATCGCCGCAGCCCGTAGCACCGACGCACTGCACGCACTGGCACAGCAATATCCGGGCAAAGTGCTGCCGCTGCCGCTTGATGTGGGCGATAACGCCGCGGTCGTCGCCGCCGTGGCGGCGTTGCCGCCGCAATGGCAAGCCATTGAGGTGCTGGTCAATAACGCTGGCCTGGCTTTGGGCCTGGAACCGGCGCAGCGCGCCAACCTGGACGAATGGGAGCAGATGGTCGACATCAATATCAAAGGCCTGCTCTACGTTACGCGTGCGGTATTGCCCGGGCTGGTCGAGCGCAATCGCGGCCTGGTGGTCAACCTGGGCTCAGTGGCCGGGCGCTGGCCTTATCCGGGCGGCAATGTGTATGGCGCGACCAAGGCGTTTGTCCGCCAGTTTTCGCTGAACTTGCGTGCTGATCTGGCCGGTACGCGCGTACGGGTAACCGATGTGGAACCGGGCATGGTGGGCGGCACCGCGTTCTCGAATGTGCGCTTCAATGGCGACGATGCGCGTGCGGCCAAGGTGTACGAAGGCACCGAGCCGCTCACACCGGACGATATCGCCGATGCGATTTTCTGGATTGCCTCGCGCCCCGACCGTGTCAACGTCAACACCATCGAAATCATGCCGGTGCGCCAATCGTTCGCGGCGCTGGCGATCGATCGCGACCGCAAGTAAGCCCGGGAACACGGGGGGTGGGTGAAGACCCACCCCTGTCTACGCCTTAGCGCAGTTCGAGCGCATTACCGCCTTTGACGTGGGTGAAAGTCTGGATCAGCGTCACTTGGCCCTTGACCAGCAAAGGCGGTGGCACCGGGCCGTACGGTGAGCCCAGCTTCACGAAGTTGACCACCGCGCGATCAAATTGCGGATCGCCAGAGCCATCCACCACGGTTGCGTCGAGCAAAGCGCCAAACGGATCAAAGATCAGCCGCAAGCGCACGCTGCCATACAAGGCTTTGTCGTTGGCATCGCGCGGCGACAGCATCTCGCCCATATGGCGCGCTTTCTGGCGGATGCCATTGGCCCAGTTATCGTAGACAAAGCGCCATTGCGGATCATCCAGATTGTTCGCGGCCGGGGGCAAGGGCGGCGGCAGTTTGATCGCGGGGGTCAGGTCGGCCATACGCGTTACCAGCGGCGGCGGCGCTTCCTGAGCCGACGCGCCATTGTTGCCACCTCCCTTTTCTTTTCCGTTGCCGTTATTGCCTGCCGCATTATTGCCGCCCTTGCCCGCTTTGCCTTTGCCGTTGCTGTTACCGCCGACTTTGTTTGCGGCGACGTTCCCCGCGTTATTAGCGGTCGCACCGGCTGGGGCTGACGGGAACGGCTGTGCCATCTGGATATCCGTGCTGGACGGCGCTGGCGTGACGGCGGCGTTGGGCTTGATCGGTGCGGGCGTGACGTTCGCTGGCGGCGCGGGCACGGCGCTGGGGGCCGGGATGGGCGATGGCGCGGGTGTCGCGGGGCGCGGTGTGGCCAGCGGCGTTGGCACAACGGTCGGCGCGGGCACGGCCGTCGCGACGGGCGCAGGCGCGGCGGTAATTAGCGGAACGGGCCTGGGCGAGGCAAGCGGCGTTGGGGCCGGAGTGGGCAGCGGCGTGGGTTTGGGCGTAGCCACCGGCGTTGGGCGTGGGCTTGCCACTAATGTAGGTGTCGGCGACGGACGCGGCATTGGCGTCGGCGCTGGCGTTGGTGCTGGTGTTGGACGCGGCGTCGGCGTCGGTGTCGGTGTCGGTGTCGGTGTCGGTGTCGGCGTCGGCGTTGGCGTTGGCGTTGGCGTCGGCGTTGGCGTTGGCGTCGGTGTCGGTGTCGGCGTCGGTGTCGGTGTCGGTGTCGGTGTCGGTGTCGGTGTCGGTGTCGGTGTCGGCGTCGGTGTGGGCGTTACCGCAGCCGCGACGTCGCTGGCTGTTTCAGCATCGGGCTCAGAGGCCACCGTCGCCGGCTTCAATGCGCTGCGCGGTATCTCATGGATTTCGGCCTGATTTTCTACATGTTCGCTCAGCACCGGTGCTGGCGTCGGTACGTCTTCGGGCGGTGCTGGCAGCGTTTTGCTCACTGCCACTTTAGACCGATGCGCGTGATGGGCCGGGCGCGGCGGCGGCGTGGGGGTGGGCTGCGCGGTGGGCACCGGCGTAATCGTCTGCAGTTGCGCATCCTGCGCATCGCTCGGTGCCGGTGTGGGCAGCTCGGGCGGCGGCACCACGTTATTCAGCACGATGGTCAACGGCGCGCTGTCGGCATCTGCCGCATCGCGTTTAAACGTGACCGGGATCAGCAGCAGGGCCAGATGCAAAAGCACCGCCCAGATCAATGCCGCCCATAACCGTTGCTGTCTATTCAATGAGGTTGATCGCTCTTGTCGTTGTCGGCCGAGCAGATGCGGCCCGTGTGGCGAGCCAGATTACAGCAGCGTCGGGCCGGTCTGGTCAAACCCAATCGATGCGACGGTCCGCGTGGGCGCTGGTACTTGCAAATGCAACAACGCCGGCACAAGGCCGGCGTTGCACAAGCCCGGTAAAACTCGTCCGGTTACAGCGCGTTGTGTGCCAGGAATTGCAACACGCGACCACGCGCCAGCATGGCGTCGTGCAGATTCCACGGCGCGCCCGCCCAGCGATTAAAGCCATGGTCGCTATCGGGGTAGAGATAGATTTCAACGTTGTCGCGCTCGGCCACTTTGGCCGCCACCGCATCACGCACTTCTTGCGTGATCATGTGGTCTTTGCCGGCAAAGTTGAACAGCAGTGGCGTGTCAGTCTTATCGGCCTGGCCGATCACGTTCTGGATGCCGCCGGGGTAATAGCACACCGCCGCATCCACGTCGCCCGCCACCGCAGTCTGGAAGGACAAGCGCCCGCCTATGCAGAAACCCAGCGTCGCCACCGAGCCGCTCACGTCATCACGGCTGCGCAAGGCGTTGACCGCCCCGACCAGATCCTCCACGGCTTTGTCGCCATCGAGGCCATTCATCAATTCAAATGCGCGCTTGGTGCCCGCTTCGTCATACGCCAGATTGACGCGCGGTTCTTGCCGCCAGAACACGTCCGGCGCCAGCACCACAAAGCCATCCAGCGCGTACTGGTCCGCCACGGTGCGGATGTGTTCGTTCACGCCCCAGATTTCCTGAATAAGCACCAGGCCCGGGCCCGTGCCGCGCGGGGGCAGCGACAGATAACCGGAATAGCTGTCGCCATTGGTACTCTGGATATCGATCCAGCTTGCGTTCATGAGTTGCTCCTGCAGATGTTTGTTGGTTGGTTTTATGCGTTGCGTAATGGCAACGAAGTGCTACGCGCTTTGGCTGACAACCAGCGGTCCAGTTCCCGACCAAACGCTTGTTTATCTGCGGCCGACAAAGCCGCCGGCCCACCCGTGGCCACTCCGCTATCACGCAGGCCCTGCATAAAATCACGCAGGTTCAGACGCTCACCGATATTGGCAGCACTCAGGCGCTCGCCGCGCGGATCAAGCACAGCCGCGCCTTTCTCGATCGCTTGCGCCGCCAGGGGAATATCCGCAGTAATCACCAGATCGCCGGGCCGCACCCGGGCCACGATCTCGGCATCGGCCACATCAAAGCCGCCCGGTACTTGCACAGCACGCAAGTAAGGCGAGGCCGGAACACTCAATAATTGATTGGCGACCAGAACGGTCGGCGTCTGCGTGCGTTGCGCCGCACGGAACAGCATTTCTTTGACGGGACGCGGACACGCGTCGGCATCAACCCAGATGGTGGGCGACGCGGGGGAAGTTGCAGTTGCAATGGATTCAGTCATGCGCGGAATTATAGCCAGTTCATCACCCGCCTCGCGCCTGACAAAAGATAGTCAGCCCAACCCGCCTTCCGGCAAGCCAGCAAAAAACAGAGACAGCGCCAACAACGCGCCTAGCCGACCGCAATCCCGCCCTGGCATCAACAGCCCGCCTTCAGCCACCACCGTGGCCCAACAGACGGTGTCCAGCAACGCCTCGGGGCCGCTGCACTCGTCCCACAGCCCAAGCCTTCAGCCACCACCCCTGGCCCAACAGACGGTGTCCAACAATGCCTCGGTGCGGCTGTAGTCGTCCCATAGCCCAAGCCTTCAGCCACCACACCTGGCCCAACAGACGGTGTCCAACAATGCCTCGGGGCGGCTGCAGTGCGGTCAGCTTGCATACCGCCGGAGCACAGCGAGCGGAGTGGGCTTAATGCCCATGAGCATCGCGAGCACCGCCGGGATGCAAGATGGCCGTGCTGCAGTCGCCCAACAGCCTAAGCGGCGACGCGTTGGAAGTGGCCGATGGTCTGCACCAACCGCTCACGCGCCGCCTCAATCGCTGCAGGCGCGCCCGAATCAGCAGCCTCCGCCAGCGCGTTGTAGGTCACAGCCCAGATTTCCTTGTTCTGTGCGGTGTCGGACTCAAACCGTTCAAACACGTAATCCAGTGCCGATTCAACGGATTCCAGCCGAATGCCGTGGCCGTCGCTTTCAAGGGTATCAATCGCTTTCAAAGTGATCTTGCTCATGGAAGTAGACTCCTGCTCAAGGCGCGATCCAACATCGCTTGCCGTCCAGATTAGGCGCGAGTTGTTACAGAATTCCTGCACCCCGCCCGCCGGTAATTTCGTGCTGCGTGATGCAGCAGAGGGGAAATTAGCACGGACCGTTCCCGTCATAAAACGCCATGAAATCGTTGCCGCCGAACGGTAGTAAAACTACAAATATGAGCAAAAGTTAATGCGCCGCTATCCCGCAGAAGCATTGGATTTCTCCCGCGACTATCGATAAGCTGCCATTCGTCTGACGACAAAAACGCCACAGCTTGCCCTTCGACAGGAACATTGTAAGGTGTGTGCGCACAGCCCGGCTGGTACCAGGATGGCGCAAAAAACCTCGCATTCGCCCTGTCACAGTGCACAGCCCACAGCGGCGTCAGCTATATTCCGAGCACCCCTGCCCAATACTGCAAGTTGCCCAGCAGCTTGCCCCAGCCCGTTTGCGGAGAACAACCATGCTGACCGCACGTTCTGCTCTGGCCAGTCTGATCGCCACAGCGATCCTGGCCCCCTGCCCGGCCTTTGCCGTGCTGGGCGGAGCCCCCAATACCATTCCCGCCAGCAACCTGGTCGCTGCGGCCAAGGCGGCCACCTCAACGGCTTACACCGTGCAGGAATCAGTCGACAGTAGCGGCACGCATTTGCGCGAATATATCAACGCCTCCGGCATCGTGTTCGCCCTGGCGTGGCAAGGCCCCCGCGTGCCGGATTTGCGTACGCAACTGGGCCAGTATTACGACCAGATCCAGAGCGCCACGCGCGCGCCGCATACCGGCCGCAGCAATACCCTGGTCAGCAACGACCAGATCGTGGTGCAGTCGGGCGGCCGCCCGCGTGCGTTTATCGGCCGTGCCTGGCTGCCGGCACAGCTGCCGAGCGGCGTGAACACCCAAGACATCCAGTAAGCGAACGGAGAACCCCATGCGACAACTAATGATTGCGCTGATCGTGGGCCTGTTCGGCCTTGGCGTATTACTGAGCGGCTGTGACGGCGTCGTTGGCAGCAGCCTGAGCGACACTACGCCCACCCCCACGCCCGCGACCGGCAGCCGCGCGCTCCCCGCCGCCGCCAACAATGTGGCCACCCTGGTGGTCGACGCAGGCCCGTCCGAAGTGCAAGCCACCACGCAGACGGTCAACGTGCCCTACGTCACCGTCACCGTATGCCTGCCGTCCTCCACCACCTGCGCCACCATCGACCATGTGCTGGTTGACACCGCGTCCACCGGCCTGCGCCTGGTCGCCAGCGCCATGGGCACGCTTAACGGCAATCTGCCGGTACAACGTATTACCAGCGCCAGTGGCAGCGGCGTATTGGTGTCATGCCTCAACTTTGCCGACGGCGATATCTGGGGCCCGGTCAAACGCGTCGATCTGACCATCAGCGGCGAGACCGCCAGCAATATGCCGATCCAGGTGATCGGTGATTCCAGCTATCCCGATTCGACCGTGCCCAGCAGTTGCTCGGGCGTAGGCATCAACGAAAACACCGTCGCCACGCTCGGCGCCAACGGCGTGCTGGGCGTGGCGCCGCAGGTGCAGGATTGCGGCAGCAGCTGCGCCACCAGCGCCTCTGGCTCGCTGTATTACGTATGCGTCACACCGAGCGATTGCCGCAGCACTCTGCTGGCTACCAGCAGCCAGATTGCTAACCCGGTTTCTTATTTCAGCACCGACAACAACGGCGTTGCGCTTGCTTTCCCCGCGATCGGCAGTGGCGGCGCTAGTAGCGTGACCGGGGCGCTGATTTTTGGCATAGGCACGCAAAGCAACAACGCCATCGTCAGCGAAAAAGCCCTCGACGCGACCGGCTCGTACACGCCCATGGCGTACAATGGCAACACCTACGCCTACAGCTTTATCGATAGCGGCAGCAATCTGTACTTTTTGCCCAGCGCCATCAGCATCACCCAGTGTTCGAGCAGCAGCCTTAGCGGCTACTACTGCCCCAGTGCAGAGCAAACACTGGGCCTGACCGTCTACAGCGCCACGCAATCCACCAGCACCACGGCCAGCATCAGCATCGGCAACACGCAAACCCTGGTGGCCGACAGCAGCCTGCACGCCTTCAACAACATAGGCACGGTGAACTCCGCCATCGCCAACAGCATCGACCTCGGCATGCCGTTTTTCTACGGCCGCTGGGTCTTCAGCGCACTTGAAGGCGCCAGCACCAGCGCCGGCACCGGACCCTACGTGGCGTTTTAAGCGCCAGACGCAACAGCAATAAAAAAGGGGTGAGCCACGGCTCACCCCTTTTTATTGCTGTCTGTACCACAAATCACAACGGACCGCGGGCAGTAAAGCCCCGCTCCGGCGACTTTGAACGGTGGGTCTCGACCCACCCTATAAAGCCCAATTCATCACCCCACGCCCTCGGCTTTTGGTTTGGCTTTGGCCCTGGCCCCGCGACAGCGAAGCGCCTCGCGGTATCAACAAAGCTGTGTCGGGGGCGCTGCAGTGCGGTTAGTTTGCGTACCGCCGGAGCACAGCAACCGCAGCGTACATTCAGTACGTGAGGATTGCGAGCACCGCCGGGACGCAAAATAACCGTGCTGCAGCGCCCCCCTCTCCCAAAGTTATTTTTTGGGGTAGAGACGCTCTAACCACTTCAACGCCTGCTGCCGCTGTTCCCCATTCCCGGTATACAGCAACTCCTCCAAGGCGCGGAACGCCGCATCGGTCTCGCCCTTTTCCAGCATCGCGGCGATCTTCTGCATGGCCGGATCATTCGACTGCCAACCCACCTCTGCGGGCGCGACCGGGGGCATAGGCGGTTTCAGATCAAGCTCGTCGTCGGTCTGTAACGCCGGCGGAGCCAGCTCGATCGTCTCCGCGCCGTCTTCCGCGTCCATGACTGGCGCGGCGTCAAACACTTCGTCTGCGGCGGGCAGCGGGGCAATTTCGTCCAGCATGGCCAGCGCTTGCTCCGGCGTGGTGATGGGCGCGGCTTCGGCCAGCAACAGGGCAAACGGGTCTTCCAGCTCAGGGGCGGCGGACGGTTGCGCTGCGGCCGGGCTTGCTGCGGGCAGTTCTTCAAAGACCAGTTCCGGCGCATTCAGGCCAGCTGGCAGATCCGTCGGGTTCAGGTCGAACTCAAGCGGCTCGCCGATCAGCGCGACGTCGTTGCCGGGCGGCGTGGATGCAACGCTGGCGGCGGCTTCTTCGGCCGAGGTGTAGACAAACTCGATGCTATCGTTCACCGGCGTCACGGGATTGGTCTGCATCACATTGCTGGCGTCGGTCACATCCGGCAGCGTGTGCTCCAGCACCAACGGCGCATCCGGGTCGAGCGCCGGCATCGGATCAAAGGCGCTGGTGTCATGCGGAATCAGATGCTCGGGGATATGCGGTACTGCCGCAGCATCGGCGCGGTTGCTGCCATCCGGATCATCCACGCTTTGATACAGCGGGTTGGACGGATCGAGGGTGCGGCCGATTTGCTGCACTTGTTGCCATAGGCTATCGCTGGCGAACTGCATGCCAAAGCCGAGCGCGCGTTCCTGAAATTCTTCTTTCTGGCCTGTCATGCGATAGGCCTCAAACAGCTTCATCCACAGCGCCAGCGAATTGGGGCGCTGATCCACTTCTTGCGTCAGCAGGCTGATGGCGTGCTCGGGCAAGCCGTGGTCCATCAGCAGTTGTGCTTCTTCCGAGACATTGTCCGGTTGCACCACGCTGACATCCGCTTCGCCGTGCCAGTCTTGCGCCGCTAACGCCGCGGTGGCGGCGGCGACGGCCGGGATGACCGGCGCGGCACCGTGCGCGGTTTCGCCATCAGCAAGCGGTGCGGGCGTAGCGCTACGTAGCTTGGGTTCGGGCCAGATGGTGTTCTGTACCATGCCCTCATCGAGTTCTTCCTCGTCCGCCAGGTGGCGCCATTGTCGGCGCGAACGCCAATAGAACAGCGCCGCCAGCAAGGCAATGACCGCCACCGGGAGTAACAGCCACCACCACCAGCTGATGCCTTCGTCCACCACGGTGGGCGCCTGGGGCGGTGCGTGACGGCGAACAGCCGCAGGCGCGGCGTGCGCAGTGCTCGCAGCCGCCGATGCATTGGCTCCGGCTGCGCTGGCGGCAAGACCGCCTGGGAGCACGCTGGCGCCTGGGGTATCGCTGGCGGCGCCCGCGGCTGGATTGCTGCTTGCCCCGGCCGCCAGCGCCGCAGCAGCGGGCGCACTGGCGCCATTCAGCTGCGCCTGCAGGCTAAGGATGCGGGCATTCAGTTCAGCCAGGCGAGTTTCCATTTGCGCCAGCTGATTGCCCTGGTCTTGCGTCACCGCCGCCAGTTCCTGACGTTTTTTTGCGGCGTCCGCCGGGCTTAACGGCACCAGGGCCGACGGCGGCAATTGTGCTTCGGACAAGCGCAGCACCAATTGAGGCATCGCGCCGCGGTTGGTCGCCACATTGCCCGGCGGCACTGCTTGTAGATTGAGACGTGCCCCGGATGCGCGTAGCGGCGCGCTGTAACCCGCGCCTTCTTGCACGCGGCGCGGTTTACGTTTGGGCGGCGTTACGCTGCTGCTGGTGCCGTCGTCGTTGGCGTTATCGCGCACCGTGTCTGCGGTGCGGCTGCGGCGCGCAGACGCCGGCGCGGTGGTCGGCGGGTTAGCCGTACTGGCCTGCGCCAGACTGCTTGCGGGCAAGCTATCCCGCGGGTCGAGCATGATCTGGTATTCGCGCTGGAAATTGGCCGCGCTTTCGCCGGGGCATTGCAGCCTGACGGCCAGCGCCACCAGCGGTTCCAGCAGCGACTCGGCGGAGCGGATCTGCAGCGTGCCGCGTGTTGCGCTCTGGGCGTCGAACACCAGCCGCGCATTGCGCAAGGTGGTCATGCCGTCATCCGCGGCGGCGACCAGCTGAAAGCAATTGCTCGCGATGTTCTCGCCATCGACCATCGTCACGGGGATGGACGCGTCCAGTCTTTCGCCCAACGCAGAGCGTAGCTGCAGTGCGCCTAGCGTCGCGCCCTGTGCCGGGGCGGCACAGACGAGATACAGCCAGCCACCGGCCAGCCCGTTCAGGAGTGCGAACCGAAATTTCAGTTTGATCAAGAAAGGCTTCGCCTCATCCGACAATTTGTAAACAGCCTGGCAGGATGCAAACGGTTGCGGAAACACAGATGTTTGCACGTCCGTCATAGTGTGCCGGTGCGGCCGACACGTCGTTTTCCTGCCGCTGACTTGTTGCGATTATAAGGAAAGCATCCGCGTTGTTGGCATTTTTTGTCAGCAATATATTGACAGCATGCTTTCATGCGCGGCACTGTCCTCGCTATCATGACAATGCAATTCGCGTAATCCATCGGCCAGACTGAGCCGATGACACTCGCTGCGTGCAGTTTAGCGAATCCTGACACGGTTTTGCCACGCAGCACGTTGTTGCATTGTAGCCGTGGGTAACGCGGCTGCCCGTGCCTGGGTAAGCCAGCACACAAGAATGCGGGCGATGAAGTCAGCGCCCGCCCTGCATAAACCACACAGCACTAAATATAAGGCACGCCGATGGACCGATTGCAAGCCATGCGTATCTTTACACGAGTGGCCGAACTGGGCAGCTTTAGCCGCGCTGCCGAACAACTGCAACTGCCGCGCCCCAGTGTCAGCAACGCGGTACAAGAACTCGAAACGCGCCTGCGCGTGCGTTTGTTTCAGCGCACCACGCGCAAGGTGAGCCTGACGCGTGAAGGCACGGCCTATCTGGCGCAATGTCAGGCCGTGCTGCGCGAATTTGATGCCAGCGAAGCCATGTTCCAGAGCGCCCATACCGGGCCGCGCGGCACGATCAAGGTTGATTTACCCGAGCGCATGGCCTTGCTCACCGTCATCCCCGCCCTGCCCGACTTTCTACAGCAATATCCGGATCTGCGCGTCATCGTCGGCGCCTCGGATCGTTTTGCCGATCTGTTTGAGGCGGGCATTGATTGCGTGGTGCGCGTCGGCCAGCTGCATGACTCCACGTTGGTGGCGCGGCGACTGGGCGAATATCCGCAAGGCAATTACGCCGCGCCCTCTTATATAGATACTTACGGCGCGCCGCGCACGCTGGATGAACTCCCGGCGCATTTTGCGGTGGGTTATCAAACGCGCAATGGCCGCGATGCGGACTGGGAATATCTGCGCGACGGTCAGGTGCATACGCTGGCGGTGCCGACACGCGTTGCCGTCAGCAGCGCGCAGGCTTATCTGGCCTGTTGTCAGGCCGGGCTGGGCATGATTCAAGTGCCCCGTGCCGGCCTGCTCAAAGAAATCCAGCGCGGCGAGCTGGTAGAAGTGCTGCCGGATTTTCCACCGCCCGCGCTGCCGGTGTCGGTGCTGTATCCGCACGGCCGCCATCTGGCCCCGCGCGTACGCGTATTTATTGATTGGGTGAGCGCGCTGCTGGCGCCGCAGATTCAGCCACCGGAGCGGCCAGCCCCGTCGGCGGAATAAGCGCAAAGGTGGCGCGCATGGCCACCACCGCTTCTTGCTCCACCAGCAACACGCCAGAGATATGGCACAAGCGCGAGCCGATCTTGACCCGGTCGATGGCGCACTCCAGCACCTGCCCGGGCCAGACTGGCCGCAAAAAATCCACAGCCAGATTGGTGGTCACCATGCGGCGCTCTGCTGGCAATTGCGCCAGCACGTTATTGGCCAACCAGGTATCGGCCAGCGTGCTGAGCATGCCACCGTGCACAATGCCGCCACCATTGCAGTGCGCGGGCGTAGCCAGCCAGCGGAACAAAACCCCGCCTTCAATCCGTTGCGCAAACACCCGTGCAATCGCTGGCACAAACTGCCCGGCGGACGGCCATAGCGTAAAACCTTGCTGCTGCCAGCGTTGTTCAAGTTCAGCGGCGTCGGGGCCGGGTGCGGCCAGGGGCGTGGTTTGCATCGAGTCTCATCAGTCAGCGATTGCACAGCGCGCGTGCGCATTATGGATAAATGCACCAGCGCAGTGCTGTTGATCAGTGTTTGCTAATCCGGGCAAGCAGGTGAATACCTCATGGGGATGCCGGTCAGCGCTTCAATAAAGTGGCCCCACAGAAATAAAACGATAACTTTTTGTACGATCTGTGGAGGCAATCATTATGAAGCTATTCCGAGGGGTGTATTCAAGCGCGCTACGGCGGAGCGGCCCGGCCGCGCTGCTGTTGCTGGCCAGCCCGGCCATGGCGGCCGATTTGCAAGTTCTGCACTGGTGGGCCTCAGGCGGTGAAGCCAAAGCCGCCACCGCGCTCAAGACCGCGCTGCAAGAGAAAGGCGACCACTGGAAAGATTTTCTGATTCCAGGCGGCGCCGATGCCGCCATTACCACGCTCAACACCATGGCCACGGCCGGGGCGCTGCCGGATGTGGCGCAATCCAAAGGCCCGGCCATCCAGTACTGGGCGCAGCGCGGCCTGACCGCAGATGTAGACAGCGTGGCGCTACGCGATCATTGGGACCAGACGCTGCCGCAAGTGGTGCAGACCGTCATGAAATACCAGGGCCATTATGTGGCGGCGCCGGTCAACGTACACCGGGTCAACTGGTTGTGGGTCAACCAGGATTTGCTGAACAAGGTCAACGCCAAAACGCCCACCACCTGGGATGAATTCTTTGCGACCGCCGCCGCGCTGAAAAAAGCCGGCATCACCGCCGTGGCCTACGGTCAGCAACCGTGGCAAGACGCCACCGTGTTCGAAACCGTGGTGCTGGGCGTGGGCGGTGCTGATTTTTATCGCAAGGCGCTGGTCGAGCGTGATCCTGCGGCGCTTAAGAGCCCGACCATGCTCAAAGCGCTGGAAACCTGGCGGCGCATCAAGCCTTACACCGACAACAACGCAGGCGGCCGCGACTGGAATATCGCCACCAGCATGGTCATTACTGGCAAAGCCGCGATGCAGTTTATGGGCGACTGGGCCAAGGGCGAATTCCTCGCGGCGGGCAAAGTGCCGGGCAAAGATTTTATGTGCGTGCCCGCGCCGGGCACCACCGATGCCTACACCTTTAATATCGATAGCTTTGTGTTCTTCAAGAGCCACCCCGAAGCCGCCAAAGCGCAAGCCGATCTGGCCGAAATCCTGTTGAGCGCGCGCTTTCAGCAGCAGTTCAATCTGGACAAAGGCTCGATCCCGGTGAAGCTGGGTTCCGACATGAGCCGCTTTGACGCCTGCGGCAAGCAATCCGCGCGTGACTTTGAAGCCGACGACAAGAAAGGCACGCTGCTGCCCTCGTTTGCTCACGATATGGCGGTTAAAGCCAGCACCAAGAACGCGATGGTGCAGGTGCTGACCCGGTTCTGGACCACCGACAGCATGACGCCCGCGCAGGCTGCCGCGCAGTTGGTGGCCGCAGCGAAATAAACCTTGCCTTGCCGCATAGGGAGGGGTCTGGACGGGGACGCCGAGTTCCCCCCTATGCACGACCGCCTTTGCGCGCAACCCAGGAATGTTCCCGGTTGTAAGGTTACGGCTGACGAGATATAACCGTGGCTAACCTCGCACCAGGAATATTCCCATGGGTATGCAAAGCGTCCGCACCAAAATCCTGCTGTCTTATCTGTTTGCGGCCGCGCTGCTCACCGCCGCTGCCTTTATAGGCCTGGCCGGCATGCAAACCGGGATCCAGCGTTACGCCGTCGATGTGCAAGCGTTGCAGCAGGCGCAGGTCGAAGTCTTGAGCATGCAGGTACAGTTCAAGATTCAGGTGCAGGAATGGAAAGACTATTTATTGCGCGGTCGTGATCCGGCTTTGCGCGCCAAGCATTGGGGCGCCTTCCAGAAGCAGGAAGCCGCCGTGCAGCAAGCCGCCGCGCACCTGGCGCAAGAGCTGCCACCGGGCGAAGCCGCCGATCTGATGCGCCAGTTTGCCGACGCGCATAAAACGCTGGGCGAAGGCTATCGCAAAGGTTCCGCCGCGTTTGAACAAGCGGGCTTTGATTCCACTGCGGGCGACCACGCCGTAGCCGGCATCGACCGCGCCCCCACCACGCTGCTGACCAAGGCCGTAGCCCGCATCGGCACTGATGCCAGTGCCATCGAAACCGACGCGCATAGCCTGGCGCAGCATCAGCTGTATATCGGCATTGGCGGCATGTGTACCGCGATTGTGGTGGGGCTGATCGGTTTCTTTTTGCTGACCACCCGCAGCGTGATCAACCCGCTGGCGCAGGTGACGCGCCAGGTTGAATCGTTGACGCGCGACAGTGACTTTACCGTGCGCGTCGACGCCAGCGGCCGCGATGAAATCGGCCGCCTGGGTAAGGCACTGAATGAGTGTCTGGCGCATATCCAGCATGCTTTGCAACGTTTGAGCGTGGTCTCGAACGGCCTGGCCGACAGCGCCCGCCAGCTTGACGGTGCGGCTGGGCAGTTGGCTGATAACGCCGCGCAACACAACCAGCACACCGGCAGTATCGCCGCTGCGGTAGAAGAAATTGCGGTCAGCCTGGCGCACACCGCCGACCAGGCGCAGCAAGCGCATGCGCTTAGCCAGGAAGCCGGCGCGCATACGGCGCGTAGTAGCGAATTGTTTGAACGCACGGCCGAATCGATTACCGGGGTGGCCGGGCTGGTGGGCAGCGCCTCTGGCGACGTAAACGCGCTGGGCCAGCATTCAAGCGAGATTTCGACCGTGGCAGATGTCATCCAGTCGCTGGCGCAGCAGACCAATCTGTTGGCGCTCAACGCCGCGATTGAAGCCGCGCGCGCCGGGGAACATGGCCGCGGCTTTGCCGTGGTGGCCGACGAAGTGCGCAAACTGGCCGAACACACTACCCGCTCCACCGGGCAGATCCGCCAGACCATCGAGCGTATCCAGCAAAGCGTGGGCGTGGTGGTAGGCCAGATGCAGACCGTGGTCAGCCGCGTGGATGAATGCCGCGTGCAGGCCAGCGACGCGGGTGAACTGGTGCGCCAGCTGCATCAAGCCAGCGCGCAGATCGTCAGCGCGATGGGTGAGGTGGCGAATTCGGTATCCGAGCAAAGCAGCGCTAACGATGCCATCGCCAACAACGTCGAACACCTGGCCGAGACCAGCGAACGCAACGGCGCGTCGACCAGCACCGCCGCCACCCAGGCGTCTGTGGTCAACGATATGGCCGTGAACGCGCGTCAGATCATCGCGGAATTCCGCATCTAAAGGCATAGGGTGGGTCAAGACCCACCATTCAATGTGGCATGCCAAGGTATGGGTACTTGGCAATCGGCTTTGAGCGGTGGGTCATGACCCACCCTATGCGGAAGCGGCATATTCGCGCAGGCCAGTGACCAGGGCATCGAATACGACGCGGCAGGCGCGGTGGTTGCGCAGGTCGTCGTGCAGCAACGGCGCGTCGACCAGCACCGCCGCTACCCAGGCTTCTGCGGTCAACGATATGGCCGTGAACGCGCGCCAGATCATCGCGGAATTCCGCATCTAAAGGC
>NZ_BAAIHC010000041.1:0-23284 GCF_054652575.1 Silvimonas sp. JCM 19000
CCCTCATCCAAGAATGAGCAAAAAAGCACCTCACCGGGTGCTTTTTGTATTGATAGTAATGCGTCTGAGACTAACTTTCTTCCGATTCATGAGCATCGACCTTCGGCTTAAGGAGGCTGGTCAGCTTTTCTACTTGCTCATTTCTCTTCGTTATGGCCTCAGTACCAACCCTTTGAGAAGACTTTAGGAACTTCTCTGCCAGCTCATTGGCAAGACCCGCACTTCTGACCTTACCGGCTACCTTCACTGGCTCGCTAGACTTGATATGAGTCACATCTTTGACTTTCTTCAACTCGCCTTCAAGATAGGCCCAGAACGGTTGCGAGGCGTAATGGACTTCTGCTTTTGTGATCGAATCTTGAGCAGCATAGAAATCAGGAATGACCACGGACTTGCGAAGATCCAGCCATTCCACGAGCTTTTTAGGCTTCCCATTGCTGGCTTCCTTGAGGACATCCAGCGCATGCATGATGGGCAAGTCCTCTGAAACCGCGAGTTCACACACAGGAAGCAGATCCAGCATGAGATGAATAGCGGTGTCTTCCAAGTCGCCATCGACCAGACCACCATGAGCGACCAAATTCCTCAGCACCGGGAACTTGAAGGAATAGTATTCAAAAAAGAAAAAGCTCCGCATCTTGCCATCAATGTGTTGAAGCTTGTCGTTCAATGACGAGATGTCTAGCTGGCTTTCGGAGACACCAATTTCTCTACAAATATCGGCAAAAATCCCCTCAATCTGCAACGGGGCCATGCTGACCAAGGAAATGTAGTCCTTTGCTTCGAAGTGCCGAAGCATTGTCTCAATGATCTGTTTTCGGCTGGACAGGATGTGAGATTTCCCCACTAGATCCAGAAGCTTTTCCCGAACGCTTGGAAGCTCACCAGGAACTCCGTTGATATAAGCAAGCGCATATTCCTTGAACTTCGCTGGTGAACTCTTGCATTCCTTCACCATTTCCCGGTAGCCGGACACTGGCAGATCCATGAATTTATTGGAATACGAGTCCAGCGAACGAACGTCGTAAGGATCGGCTGGTGCCCAATGGAACCTCCGACCAAAAGCATACGGACTATCCCCAAACAAAGAAGTAGAGAATGCAAAGACAGGACTTTTCACGGAGGCTTTGGAGATTGCATATGGCCTGATCTTGTTTGTCATGAAATCAACGATCTCATCCTTAGCCACAAGATTCTTGTTCTCAAAGTATTCCAGTTGGTTCCTGTAGTACCGCTCATCCGCAGTCAGTCGCCCATCGTTCTTCTTTTTTTCCTCTAGGCTAACTAGCTCTTTCCTGATGAAAGAAAGGTTCTTTGCAAGTGCAACAAGATCCTCATTCACACGGAAGCAGATCTCGGAAAATTTCTCTTTTGGCTCACCCTCAAGGTGCAGATACTCTTTCTCCACGAAGCTCCAAAACTCCGCTGAATCAGCAGGAATTTTTTCTCGTGGGGAGCATGCCTTGTAAGCTGCCTCAAGCTCAGCTTCGGTGGAACTCACGTTGAGTTCAAGAAGCTCACAGAGAAAAATCTTCGCAAGCTTCCGCTTGCCCAACTTGAACACATCGTTCTCGGCTAGGACCTTGCCACTCAGACCGAGAATTTCCCCAAAGGTGGTGGATTCGTTATAAGCCATCTATAGAAAGTCCTTGTTGTTCTTTTTTTGTCTTTATCAACGTGCGTGGCGAGCAATACACCAGCCGCACAACCTCACATGAAGTTGAGCATGAGACGACCGATGGAGTTGGTCAGATCACGAGCGAAGAGAGCAAGCCACCTCTGGGAGTCGTCACCAAAGTGGGACTCGCTGAATCCATTGCGCGAGTTCGCGATCGCGTTGGTCAGCGTGGGCATGGCATTGACGATCTCAACAGGAAACGGACCTTGTGCCTGAAGCTTCTTGCTGATGTCGTCCTTCACCACCTTGCACAAGGGCATGAGGTCCGTCAGAGCCGCTTGCTCAGGAACATGTTTGCGAATATATGCCTTGTAGAGCCCTTCAAGGCACGTATAGCTCAACGTGGTTGCACGGTTGTAGTGGTGAGCATCGATGGCGTGGTCAATGTCCTTGAGGCTGTTGTTCAGCTTCGCGGAGTTCCAAAGATCCACAGGGACTACGGTCGTGGGCACCGCCCGGCCGCCACCGAAGACGATGTTCCGCACGTTGTCTGCTGCTGCCTTATCGTGAGGCTCAATGTGGTCAACGAACACCCGGTACACGCGGAATCGCTGCTCTTCTGGTAGCCCTTGAATCAGGTCCCAGTAGAAGTCTTTGCGTGAGTTGGACTTACCCTGCTGCCGCCGCAGGGCAATCAACTGCTGATAGCTTGGCGCACCAGGATCAACCTGCTGCACCATGCGGCAGAACGTGGAACCACCGACATACAGAGCCTTGTTCTCGCTGTTGAGGGCCGCAAACAGGTAGTTGTAGGCAGCGATCCAGTTCACGGAAGTGTTCATTTAACTCCCGCAACTGCAACCTCAGCGAATTCCTGCTGCACGACTTCCACCGGCTCCAAGAACTTCTTCAGTGCCTCTTGCTGCTCCAACAGGAACGGAGCATCCTTCACCTTGCTGTGAAGGCTCAATAGCCGCTTCTCGGCCCTGATCAAAATCGTGTCGTAAAGCAGCGGAGAAATCTTGACCTCTTCACCATGTGTGGTGGGCTCGTTTTCACCATACTCAATCTTGTCGCCCAGCACGAAGCCGTCCACACGGGTGTACTTCTTCAGGTAGCCCTTCTCGCGCAGCTCCTTCACGTACTTCCAGACCTGATCCTTTTCCTTGCTGCCAAGGGCAAGGCCCGTCGTCTTCAGATCGATGATGACCAAGTGCTCAACCCCGTCTTCGTCGTGGTTCTCGTCATAAGAGGCACGAGCATAGAAGCCAACGCTACTGTCAGGCAGAGCCACGAAGTCTGGACGGTTCCGCGTGCCTTTTCCATCTTCGTCCTTGAAGATGGTCTTGATCACATTGGTCATGCCTTTGTTGGACGTGAATTCAATGGATTCAAACTGGGCGCCGAACATCCACAGCCCCCGCTCAAACAGCGGTTGCAACTCGTGGACTTCATCCACACCGACTTGTTTGAGTTTGCTCCGTAGTTCGCCAATGAGCTTCAAGCGGTTCTGGATCTCGTCCAGCACCAGCTTTGCCATACCAATGGTCCACTCCTTCAGGATGTCGTGAAGGGTGTCGTAATCGTTCGGCTCGCACTTGTGCAGAAGGTCAAGCAGCCCATAGCGAGACTTGGACTGCTCCAGCTTGGCAAGGATGCTGGACAACTGCACGATCTCGTTTTCACCGAAATTCGGACAGGTATCAACCACCTCATTGACGAAGCTCTCAACCCGGTCCTTGCTCACCGGCGACAAGGTGTTCATCGTCGTGCCGATCTTCTCAATCACGGCACTGCGGCGGGTGTCTCTCTCGGCCTTGCTGGCGTCAAAAATGATCTGACGAACGCGGTCTTGAACAGCCTCACGGGTCTTGTTCCAAGCCTCGTTTTCTTCCTTGAACCCGCTCCAGTCGCCTTGCACAGCATCGTGAGCATTCAGGTAGTCGGCCTGGACAATGAAGGTGAACCGCTTGGCCTCTGAAGTTCGACCATCAAGGATTCGTTCGTAATCGCTGCGGCTCCACTTGCACTGTCCCACGGCTCGGCTCTGGACCCACCAGGCCAAGCCATGCTGCTTCGTGGTCTTGTCGGCCTTCTTGGTGTCAATGTGAAGGATGATTGCCTTGCCGTAGCCCTCAACATCCACCTCACTCTTTGAGAGCAAGTCGGGGATGTCGTTGAAGGTGATCTCGCTGCCGTTCAGCTTCACCTTGAAGGCAGGGTTGGCAAGGAACCGGCTACCAATTAGCTCACGCGCCTTTTCAGGGGTGAACATGAGGCGTGGGATCGTGCCGTTCCCAACAATCTCCGTCCCGTGTCCCTTCACGCCCTTGTCTTTGAAGGAAATCTCTTCAAGCACCAGCGGATCGGTAGCCGTTCGGTGAACACGACACACGAACTCCTGCCCGTTTTTTCGGGAGGTGATCAGGTATTCAGAGGCAAAGCAGAAGCTGGCAAAGCGGCCCTTGCCGTTCTTTCCGAACACAAGGCGGGGGATGCCTTGAACGTCGTCAGGCGGGACCGTGGTGGCGCCACCAGACGAAAGACGGTTGTAGGCAATGGTGCGCCAAATGTACTGGAACTCGTCACGGGTCATACCGTGCCCGTTGTCAGTAATCTTGAACTGTCTCTCAAGCTGGGTATCAGGCCACGTGATATTCACTTCGGTGCCGTAGGCGTCCCAGCAGTTGGCAACCAACTCCACTATGGCGGTAGCCGGGTCAGTGATGATGGCCCCGGCGTAGCTCTCAAGGAACCGTTCATCGTAGAGAAGTGTTCTTTGCTCCATCTGCCTCCCCCTTTTAAATGCTTTCTGCGATTCAGACCTTTGCAAAGCTAATGGCTTCGAGTGTCAGCCTCTGAGTGCTGATCAAGAACGAATGGTTCGTCTCGGCATAGCGCACATACTTCTCGGCCCCAAAGTGCGGTAGACAAGTCGGAGAGCACGAGCGGAACTTCGGGTTTGAAAAGTCGCTGCTGCTCTCACTTACGAGACCATCATTCGCACCCGGCCCAAGTTTCCACTGGAGGAAGGCATTGATCAACTTGTTGCGGATGAAGTTCTCACCGAACTTCAGCATGTTCTTGCCGCCCGACATGCTCAAGAACTGAACGTCTGGAGCGACTGGTTTAGCCTGAAGAAGCTGCTGAAGAAACGGATTCGCCCCGTCTTGCATGGTCAGCTGAAGGGCCGAGCGGCAAGAAGACGAGTAGCCACCATTGTTCAAGCCGGTGTAATACTCACCCCATGTGACGAAGCAGCGGACAAGCTGACTGTTCGTGAGCGTCGCATCGTGCGGCGTCCCAAGCGTCACCACCTTCCTGACAAACCGATTGCCGCCGTTGAAGCTGACAAACGCACGGGCGACCAAGCCGCCCATGCTATGGCACACGAGAACGACCTTCCTGGTCTCTGAAATGGAGCCGCCCGCCATCTTGTCCAACGCTTCCAATGCGTCAGCCAATTCAGCAGCAGCACGATCAATCCCGTCATACGACGGGTAGTTGAATGCGAGAGCAACAATCCCGTTGTCTACGAACTCTTGCATCATCGTGCCAAGATACGCAGAGTTTGCAGTGAAGCCATGAATGAAGATGGCTACATGGTCGGCCTCAAAGTGGCCGACCTTAGCGTTCTCAAAAATGGCGGGTGAAGGCGGATTGGCAATCTCCTTCTTTACGAGTCGCAGAAGGCGTGCTCCTGATTCCTCCGGGTTGTGTCCGAGATTAGTGGAGGCCATTTTTTACCTCCACGACAACGAAGCTCAGAGTCAGAGCGAGTTCGGCATCAAGGCTTTCTTCAGCCATTTCCTCTTCTGGGTCAAACAAGGCCCAGTAGCCAAATAGATCAATCTTCCCGTCCTTCAACTCGCCAATTGTGCGGATTGAACCACTAGGGAAGACTCCAATGGCAGAATAGGCTGTTGCGCCATTGATTCTCTTTAAATATGCACTCTCATCTAGCAAAATAGCAGAAGGAGTAGCCTTGGCGAACTCTTCTATGGACTTATCGTCCGATCCGATCCTTACCTTAATGCTGAGGGCCGAAGGATTTGTTACCTTTTGCGATGAAACCCACTTCGGCAGTTTTTCATAGAAGATTTCGGCTTCCGAGATCGACAGAGGCTTCAGCGATCTTGAGACCTCATATGCATGGCCGTTGACAAATGAATCCTCATCCTCGTGCAGAGACGGCAAGCCCTTAACGATTTTCATCGTTTCAATACTGACCGTCACTATCCGCTGCAAGAGCTTAAGCGAATAGGCAGGATCACCCATAGTCTCATTTGCCCATGAGCCTGGATCGTTAGTAATTTGGCTTTCCTTGTGCTCGGATACAGCCTGCTTCTCCATCACCCACTCAATCGCAGGACGGCCATTCACCACATACTCATAGGCCTCCAACGGAACACCAGAAACCGTGATCTTGTTGTTGTATGTGATCCGAGTCCTGTCGTGCTTCTCGCCATTCTTCCCTTTCCCATATTTCATTTTGGAAGGGACATGCAATTCAGCAGCCGTTAGCCCAGCAAGGCTCTTGACCCCTTCAATGCTCAACGGGTATGGCTTCACGCTCTCGTAGTTCAGATGCAGATCAGCAAGTGCTCTACCTGCCGCGCTGAATTTCTGAAAATCCTCAAACGTCGCCGCCCTTGGAATGCGAGGCAATTCTTTTGAAAGATTGTCCTCGTACAGCGTGCGATAGGAAGGCGAATGCAGCAACCCATAGACATAGTAGAAAACGTCTTCCTTCGTAACTTTCTCGCCGGGATAAGCCTCTTGAAAGTGAACCAATCCCTCATCATTGAGAGCATATCTTCTCTTCGGTGCTGCACTGGTGGCAGCAAATAGAGCCCCCTGATTCTCCGCTGATTCAGCGTCCTCAGAATCCTCTTCATAGATATAAAGTGGGAAGCACTGACCAGTGTCCAGCATATGGAAGTCTGGAACCCGATCTGCCATCAACGTGGAGAAGCCGCTTCTGGCTCCAACACCACTTATGCAAATGACTCGGTTTTCACTCTTGGCGTCAGGGAAGAGAGCCGGCATCTTATAGACATATTCATTCAGCCTACGATTGAAGTAAAGCCACTGCTTAGTGAATGGGCGATACAAGGCTGTGACGATGCTCTTGCCGTCAAACTCCTGAATCTTCTCTTTCAGGACATCCTTCTTGAGTGCTCTGGTCCAGCTAATCTTGGTCGCGTCTTTATCAATGAACCCATCAAGACCATCTTCACGGTCCTTTTTGCTCTTGGTTCCAAACGCTTTGGCAAATCTCATCACTTCGCCGTTATAGACAGAAATCATTCTGCTCACATTGGCAGTAAGAGATGTCTTGGAAGACGAGTAGCACCAAGAATCCCTGGCCGTGGTCACACCTTGGCTAAACAAATCAAAGAGCTTTGGATTGTCGCCCCTCTTGTCACCCATGAGGATGTTTTCAACAAGGCTGTTGTCTCGCTGATTGATCCAGTCACCGTGTTCGTCAGGTGTGATCTTCGTCCAGCCAGACTCCAATTCATTGATACCAAAAACACTTCCCAGTTCGGAAATCTTGTCAAGCTTTTGCCGAGTCGTCAGGTCGTCGCCAATGTCATGGTAGAAAACTTCTGACGGGCCCTTAGCTCTCGGATTCTTGACTAGGATCGTGATGGAGATCCCATTCATACTTCCTGCGTCAAAAATATTCTGACCTTCCCTTGCTCGGCCTTTACTGAGCATGTTCTTGCGAATGTCACCCCGCAGGTTCAGGACGTGAATTGAGTTGAACTCATTGAGCAGAGTCTTTCTCATGCCGTCCATCGCAGACTTCTCAATGAACCCCGACGCAGACACGAAACCGATCACGCCACTGTCGCCAATGCGGTCAGAGGCCCACCTGAAGGCACGCACATAGCTGTTGTACAGGTTGCGCACATTGGGGCGCTCCGACAACTCTGCATAGGTAGCCTTGATTCGGCTGTTGGAGTGCGGATAGCTGCTACTGGGCCCTTCATCGTTTGCACTGGCCTGCCCTTCGGAGTAGGGAGGATTGCCAAAAATGACCCTAATATCCAGCTTCTTCTGCTTACGCCGACGAGAACTGTTGTCGGTCAGCGCTGGCGTGGCTAGGTCGTCTTTCTCATACAGAGCAAAGGTGTCTGTCAGGCAGATACCACCGAAGGGCACATACTCCCCGCCCATCAGATCATGGTAGATCTGCTCGATGTTGATTGCAGCAATATAGTAGGCCAGTAGCACAATTTCATTGGCATGAATTTCGTGCTGATACTTGTACGCCAGTTGCTCTTTCGTGATTAGACCACTCTGAAGCAGACGGGCAATGAATGTTCCGGTGCCAGTAAAGGGATCAATGATGTGAACATTCTTGTCACCAAGAGTTTGGCCGAACTGTTGGTGCAGAACCTCATTGATACTCTTGATGATGAAATCAACGACCTCAACGGGTGTATAGACAATGCCAAGCCGCTCAACCAACTTCGGGAAGGCGTTCTTGAAAAACTTGTCGTAGAGGTCAACAATAATTTTCTGCTTGGCCTTGACTTCAGTGATTCCCGAAGCCCTCATTCGGACGCTTTCGTAGAACTTGGTCAGCGTCTCGGATTCTTTGTCAAGGTTGTGCTCGTTCAGGACATCCAGGACCCCTTGCATGGCCTTGGATACGGGGTTGTTGCTCGTGAAGCTATAGCCCTCAAAGAGAGCATCAAAAACTGGCTTCGTGATGATGTGCTGGGCCAGCATTTCAATGGCTTCAGCACGAGTAATCCCATCATTGAGATCAGCTCGCAGTTCCTTCAAGAACTTGTTAAACGCCTTGATTTCGGATGTGTTACTTTCAGTTCCAAGAATCGCCGTGATTCGGCTAATGTGGGTCTGAGCGATCTTGGCAATGTCCTTGGCCCAATCGTCCCAGTAGAGGCGATTACCAACCTTCTTGACGACCTTCGCAAGAATTGCACGCTCAATCTCACTGAACTCCATCGTCAGCTTGAGTTGGGCATCCTCCCCAGTCCCAACCTCTTTCTTACCGGTGGGCTTTCCGAGGTTGTCTGTATTCTTTCCTAGCTTCTGGTTCTCTTTCTTGGTCTTGGTCTTTGGAGCAACGCTGTTGGTGACAGCGATTACTTCCATTTTGCTTCTGTCTTGCCCCGTCAGTTCAAGCTTGTTGATCATCGCATCAAAGCGATCATCATGAGAGCGAAGAGCCTGCAAGACTTCCCATACCACCTTATAGGTCTTGTTGTCGTTCAGTGCTTCTTCTGGAGTGACATTGGCTGGAATGACCACTGGCAAAATCACATAGCCAAGCTTCTTGTTTCCGCTCTTGCGCATGACACGTCCAACGGACTGGACGACATCAACCTGAGAGTTTCTTGGAGTCAAGAACAGCACTGCATCCAGTGCTGGAACGTCCACACCTTCTGACAGACAACGGACGTTTGAAAGGATGCGGCAGGTATCAGGAGGGGTTTCGTCTTTGAGCCACTGGAGCCTGTTGTTTTTCTCCGCAGCCCCCATTCCTCCATCAACGTGGAGAGCTTCACACACAAGTTCGCTGATTGCTTCGGGGTTGTCAGGATTCTCGTCTATCAGGTCCTGACGATAGGCATTCACGACCCGCTGAAACATATCAGCGATATGTTTGGAGCTGACCTTATGGGTTCTTGCACCTTGGCTCAGCTCAATGACTTGTGCGAAAGCAACCGCCCTGCGCATCGGCTCAGGATCAAAGTTCAGATCGTCGCGGGAGTCCATTTTGGACAAGGCCCGCCAGCAACCAACGATCTTCGCAGCATCGTCAACACGAAGACTGTTGTCCTCATCGGCGAGAAGCTTTTGAAGGCTCTTGCTGATATGGTCTTCGCTGACGGTCAGAACAATAACCTTGTAATCACAAAGAACTTGAAGGTTATGAACAGCCTCAGAAAAGGTAATCGTGTGCAATGTCTCGCCATAGAATTCAGGGCGGTCCATTGAGTAGAGTTCGATGCTCTCGTTCTCAGCCTTTGCTTTCGCTTGGACTCCATAGACTTTAGGGGTAGCAGTCATGTAGACCCGCTTCTTCCCCTCGATGAAGCCGGCATCGTGAATCTTCACGAAGTTGGAGTCCTCTTCACCTTCGTAGGTTGCCCCTGTCGTGCGGTGAGCCTCATCGCAAATGATCAAGTCAAATTCGGGCAGGCCATAGAGCTTTTGTGACTCAGAGATTGTCTCAATAGAGTGATAAGTGGAGAAGATGACACTCATGTGTTCATCATCTTCACGAGCCGTAAACGCCTTGGCTAGTTGCTTTGCGTTAGTAGTCGCTGGATACTGCAATTCATGAGCAAGCAGCTCAAAATCATCTTCCTTGGTGTTTCTTTTCTTACCAACTTCACTGTCTGAGCAGACGGCATAGCAATGCAAGGGGAGAGAAGCCTCTTGAGTCCATTCCGTCAAAGTCTGGGAAAGCAGGTTGAGCGAGGGCACAAGGAAGAGGATTCTTCCCCGCTTCCCATTCGCACCAGACATTTTTTCGGCTAAGCGCAGTGACGTGAAGGTCTTTCCCGTGCCACAAGCCATGATGAGCTTGCCACGGTCAGCTTCCGCCAGCCCCGACACTACATTGTTGATTGCGGTCTGTTGATAGTGGCGAAGCTCTTTTGCCTTCCGAAGAATTGGCTTTGAGTCAGGCCTTTTAAGGGTCTGACTCCAGTCAATCATGCTCGTTTCGAGATCACTTAGATTGACAGTGGCAACCGGAGGCGTCTGATCAACAAGCGCATCCTTAAGGTTGTAGCTCAACTTGTCTGTAGAAAAGACGATGACCCGATGTGCGAACGGCTTCTTTCCAGAAGCCGTGAAGAAGGAATCCACATCATGCTTATATAAGGTACGGTCAGCGTCCCAGAATTTAGCTTGGATAGCGTGATACTCGCCAAGAGTGGTCTTGGCTACCAAGTCAATGCCCGTATCTACACCAGGATCTTGATGACCATCTGCGATCCACTTGGCACGCCATGCCTCCCACAGCCAAACGTCCGAATAGAGATCCTGATACTTTGGCTCGTTGCGAAGATAAATCTTCACAAGGCTCTCAAAGTATGTTCCCTTCTCTCGCTCGGATTTCGATCCCGCCCGAAGCTCTTCCAGTAATTTATGGAGACTGCTCATTGATCTTCTTTTCTAAAATTTTGTTTATTTATTGCCAGCTTCTTCATCCCACTTCTTCAGCAGGGCAAGCTTCTCACCAATCTTGATCTCCAACCCTCTTGGCACTGGTTGATACCAACCAGGCTCTTCTATGCCTTCGGGTAGGTAAGTCTCACCAGCCGCATAGGCATTAGGTTCATCATGAGCATAACGGTATTCATGCCCATAACCTAGTTCCTTCATGAGCTTTGTTGGGGCATTGCGAAGATGAACAGGCACCTCCCGGCTCTTGTCCTGCTTCACAAAAGCACGAGCTTGGTTGTAGGCGTTGTATCCCGCATTGCTCTTCGCAGCCACTGCCAGATAGATCACTGCTTGACCAAGGGCCAACTCACCTTCTGGACTAGCCATTGAAGCGCTCCACCTTGCCTTTGGTCTTTGCCCGGTAGGGCCGGCACAACCGGGGCACGAAACCATAGTGACTGGCCAGATCCATGAAGGCCGGCTGGAAACGGTGCAGACCCGGACCATACGCATCGCGGCCGGTGACCACGGTCTTCATGTTGTCGTAGAGCACCTCGCGCGGCACGCCGCCAAAGTACTCGAAGGCATGTTCATGGCAGGCCAGCAACGTGGGCAGCTTCTCGTCGCTGACGAATTCGACATAACTGGCACGACTGAACCC
This sequence comes from Silvimonas sp. JCM 19000, assembly GCF_054652575.1. Taxonomy (NCBI): domain Bacteria; kingdom Pseudomonadati; phylum Pseudomonadota; class Betaproteobacteria; order Neisseriales; family Chitinibacteraceae; genus Silvimonas; species Silvimonas sp. JCM 19000. The sequence goes on from NZ_BAAIHC010000041.1 coordinate 11,439, forward strand.
CAGGGTTGCCACGAAGGCAGAGAGTGGCGTCGGTCCTCGCCGGAACGTCACCCAGTCCACCTGCATCTGTTGGCCCGCCGGCGTTTCGAAACGCACTAGCGGTTCAGGCGCGGCCGGCACACGCAGGCTACGCAGGAAATGGCGCACCCGCGACAAACCGCCGCGATAGCCCTGCTCACGCAACTCCAGCAGAAGTGCAGTTGCAGGCAGCCAGTCTGGATGGGCTGCTGCTACCCGCTGTCGCAGGTAATCCTTGAAGGGATCGAGCTTGTGGGGGCGACCTGCTGGCGGCGTCCTGGCGGGCTGGCCGTGAGTACGCAGGTATTTGCGTACGGTATTGCGGGAGAGCTGCGTGGCACGTGCAATCTCCCGGATACTTTTGCCCTGACGGGCGAGGATACGAATTTCCACGATGACCTCTGTCGTTAGCATTGGCCCTCCGCAAAGGGCCCATCCTACCGTGGCGGGTCAAATCCGGATTGCTGCACCTGGGTCATTCTGATTGTGCTGGTGACAGGGCCATGAGGTGGGTCAGAATTCGATGCAAAAGATGGGTCAATGTTCAGTGCAAATTAACAGCCCGCGGGCGTGGCGGGCAGACGATTGCTTGCAGCAAAACGAAAAGGCTCCTGATCAGACCGGGCGAGCGCACGGCGTCGCCTGATGAAACACCATCTGCCAAAGGCCGTCGCGCAGGCGCCACAATGAGCTTCGGAGTGCGAACAGGGGCTTGCCGGCCGTCTCTTGTGAATTCTCAGTACGATACAAAACCTGCATCACATCTGCGCTGATCTGAACCACGCTGAAATCGCTGGCCTGAATTTCAAAGCCGACCTCGTGTTGCAACGCCGCCAAAGTATCCGCTTTGCGATAAATTGCACCGGACCGACCGTACTCAACAAAGTCATCGGCCAATAGCTCTGCCACTCGCTGCGATTTGCGGATATCGGCCCGATGCAGTTCTTGTTCGTATGCAATGAGAGTTTTCGGTTCGATCATTTCTGCTTTTCATAGCGCCGCTTCTCAGCCGGTGGCTTGAACACCCTGTCAAATTCGAACGCCAATCACCCTGGAAATCTGGTCAGTATTCAGCCCGTGCCAACAGCAAATAACCGGCATTGGCTTCTCGCTAGCTGCCCGTCGCGCTAACTCACAGCTTCGACGCGCCGCGCTTCAGGATAGCGGTTAGCCTCACCATTGGCAGACCGCCCCGGCTCCGCCAGATCGAATTCCAGGCAAATATTCCAGGAGGGAAGGCGACCGGCAAGCCCAGTGTCGACCAAATCACTTTTACGCATATATGCAATCGCAACTGGAGAGGTGCTCAGGATCAAGCTGTCCGGCATTTCTGCATAGTAACTGATGAAGCCATATCCATTTTGGGTGTCGTAACGGGTACAGTAGCCGCGGACTCGAGAACCCAATGCTCCCCAAGCGACAGCGTGCCTGCCTGCCCCTGGTTCGGCCAGACGAGTGGGCAGGAGGCCTGGCAAGCTATATCCATTGATGAACGTGTCTGCTTGCTCGCGAAGTTCTCGCGAAATATTGTCGAAGGCCAGAACCTCTACCCGGCAGCCTTTGCTTTGCAATGCGGTCACGACGCGCGCGAAGTCCCCGTCGCCAGTCACCAATAAGACCGTATCCAGCTTGTCGGACTCGGTCAGCACATCAACGGCCATGTCCAGATCAGTGTTCGCCTTTAAGTGGACGATTCCCTCTTCGTCGGTATAACGCTTCGTCTTTTTCACCGACAATCGATAGCCATGGCTGCGCAGCACGGAATGATACGCGTACGTCCTGTTGGCGTAGTCCCTGTCTCGCCCCGCGCGCTCGTCATCAAAAGCGATGTAGGCATTCAGGCGCTGGGCTTCTCCGCCCGCGCGACACGCAAATTCTCGTAGTGCGTCATAGCGCATGCCATAGCCACCATTCATGGCAATGTTGGATGCATCGACATAGACCCCGATTTTGCGCATTCTTTTTCCTGTATTCATTCGCTACAAATAATCCCCTGCTTTATAGCGAGCGCTAGCTATTTAGCGGCTGGGTCGAGTCTCGTTCGTCTCTGCTAGGCGGGCCGCCAAAGTGGAAATCAGATCAGTTACTAAATGTCGATCTTTTTCAGCCAATGGTTTTAGCGAGTTCCGGATTTTTTCTGACATCTCCTCCACTGATCCAGAGACTCCGTCAAGCAAACCGCCCATCCGCACTTGTAGCGTGGTAGCCAAGCGGTCCAACGTTTCAAGTGACGGCAACGTAAATCCCCGTTCAAATCGGGAAATAGTTTCGGTATTTACTTCCAATCGTTCAGCCAACTGGGCTTGCGTCAAGCCTTTCCGTTGCCGCGCTTGGGCGATATTTCGTCCAAGCGCTTTTCCCAAGGTTTCAGATGCCATCGATATAGACTCAAAATGTCGATTTCAACGGCTATGGTTGCCTTTTCTCGCAGTGTTAAGTAAGGTACTGAATTGTCGAACTCAACAAATTAGAGCTATTCGAAAATTTTTCAGTGGCTTTTTGTGGAAGGCCACGCGTTCGGGACAGAACAAAATGCTGGTCAAAATCAAACACTCTGGCCAATTGGGCGATGTCATCTACGCCATGCCCGCAATGCTCGGTATCCAGCGTGCATTGAAAGCCACGACCATTCGCCTTTACATCACGCGCGACAAACCTGCACATCATCACGAGGGACTCAAGCATCCGGGCGGAGACGTGATGGTGAATGAAGATATGTTTGATTACTTGCGGCCGCTGCTGGACGCGCAACCCATGATCGAGTCGATTCATTACCTGAAAGAAAGCAAGATTCCGCAGGACGCGCTTGATTTCGATGCGGTGCGAATGGGCTCGATCAACACGGCGGCCGGAAACATCATTGATTACTACCTGAAGCTGTTCGGCACCTTTTATGGCAAGGAGTCTGCGTGGCTCACCTTGCCTGAGCGGCCTTACGTCTTCATGAGCTACGACGTCGTCATTGGCCGGTCAGCACGCTACAACAATGATGCGATTGATTACGGCCTGCTGGCACAGCTCGGCCGCACCATGGGGTTTGTGGGACTGCCGGAGGAATACCGCACGTTCTGCGCGCGCTACGGTGATCTACCGGTAACTCATATCAACACCCGGCATGCGCTGGATGCAGCGTATGCGATCGCGACCAGCAAACTGTACATCGGTAACCAGTCGTTGATGTTTGCCATTGCTGAAGCACTCAAAGTACCCCGGTTGCTGGAGGTCTTCGAGCCAGTTCCCAATGTCACGCCGAGCGGCGGCACTTACGGCCAGTTCGTGACCAATCTCGCGCTGGGAAATCTGTTGAACAGCCTCTTCGGCGCCAACGTGGCTGTCGAAGGGGCAGATCTGCTGGCCAAAGGTAACTATCTGTTGAGCAGATAGCGAGCAAACGATGTGGGTTTCTGCTTACGAATTTCCTCCAAAGTCCGCTTTTTGCTTGACGAAATAGTAAGAATATGGTAAGATATCTACGTGGGATATGCCGTCCGCCCCGGACGGTCCCGCCAGCGACAAGCACACGGCGGAGGCAGTTCGATCTCTTATTCCGGACCTGTCGCAATGCGTTTCAGGGCCCCGAAATTATTCTCCAAACGCCTGCACATGTAAGCAGTCGCGCTCGTATGAACGTTCCACGGCATACGCATCTCAGCGCGGTGAACCGTGAATTGTACGCCGTCGATGGCATGTTTTCCGCCACTACGAAATTCCTGTTGCTTCCTTGTTTCCCGGCCTTTTTGCTTGCGATCAAGCATGTCTTTGCGTGCGCGCCAGATACGACGTCAAGCAATCCGGAAACACTACTTGTTCACAGAGGGATGAAAATGTCTGACACTCCAAAAACCTGGTGGTACGCAAAAGCAGGGCAGAAACATGGGCCGCTGGCACCCGGCGAATTAAAGGCACTTGCAGCGCGCGGCGGATTATCTGCCAGCGATCTGGTGTGGAAAGAAGGTCTTCCGTCCTGGTTCAAGGCAGGCGACATCAAAGGGCTGGTGCCAGTGCCTGCGAAATCCGGCCCGCCACCCCTGCCGGCCGTTCCTCCGGATCTTCCGGCCAACCCGGCAGAAGACATTACCCGCAAGGCGGCTCCGGCAAGCGATCCGGCGTTATCCGGAAAATGGCAACGCATTTTCGGGATTATTGATCGAGCGGGCGGGCCAGGTTTGCCGCTTTCCAGATGCCTCAAGGCGCGAGAGCGGAGAATCGCCTCATTCAACATGTGGGCGCTCGTCTTTGGCATGTTTTACTACTTTGCCAAAGGCATGTGGAAAAAGGGGCTGCTACTGGGTTTGATCGCCATTGTCACCAACCTCGTGCTGCTGGCGGTCTTTGAGGCGATAGGGCTCAATGGAACAGCGGCGAGCATTATTCCCAACATGATCTTTGCCATTCGCGCGAATCAGGATTTCTACAAAAAGCAGATCCTGAACGAAAACGGCTGGTGGTAAAACGAGGAGCGCGAAGATGTGCGCATCAGGCGCGTAATCGCCGCGGAGGTCTGGCGAAGGAGAGGGAGGGAATGCGAAAAATAACCTGTAACGAATTTCAGCCTGCCGTCGAGCGGATGCTCGCGGGTTTGCCCAAAACCGTAGAGCCGACTTTTTTCTGTCCCACCGGGCATATCGCTTCCGGCTGCAAAGTGGAGGTGAAACACGCCGGGAGCCACGAATATATCCTCACGGCGACCATGGCCGCTGCGCATACGTTCCTGGACCATGCGCTGCACGAACTGGATGTCCAGGTCTGCGAGACGGCATTTCGGCAAGTCGGGTTTTTAAGCCCTTGGTTCCGCCAACTGGTTTGCATGCTGAGTCTTGACCGGGGATATGGTTTGATTTCGCCCGCGTCTACCAGTGATTATGGAAGGAAATTCATGGCCAATCTGGCGGTGGCAAATTTGTCCTTTCATGAGCTGCGTCGCGGGCTCATCCTTGTCATGGAAGATGACGTTGTGGAGTATTTCGGAGACTTCGAAGCACTTCTTACCCGGCACGCGCATTTCGGCAGTGAAACATGGTTCAGAACCCATCGTGTCGCCATTTTGCCAAAAAACTGAGCCGCGAAGGACCGTCAGCCAGCCATTTCGGTCAGAAGCAACGCTTGCTATTGGCATGAGCATTGTACAGACGCCCGAGACCACTGCTATTTGGACGAAGCCACTAGCCATTTGGATACTGGCAATGAAGGAAAAATTAGCCAAATTATCCGTACATTGCGGCTACCGGTTTTGTTGATTGCGCATCGTCCGGAAACCATTGCCTCGGCCGATCGGGTGATTGAACTAGCTCATGGGCAAGTTATCGCTGGACCTCAGCAATCTTATACGTTGGCAGCAATCCCGACCTGAGTATGTAATCAAAGGTGATCAGTTCCTTCATAGCATCAGGTAATCCTCTCAATCCCATTGTTTTCATTTATACAAGAGCAGCAAAATTTATGAGTAACCCACTTCTATTCGGAACGGTACGCACGGGTTTCAATGCAATAGGAGCCCTAGTTCTTCTGTTAATTGCAAAAAGTGCTTTCGCTGACTTACAAGAGCCACCGTTGAGGACAGATCTGCACGAACAAGTGGTAATGGTTCCGATGCCGCTCCCAATTGGTCATGTCAATTTGGAAACGACCGTTTTTCGGCCAGATGGCGCGGGTCCGTTTCCCTTGGTAGTCATCAATCATGGTCTGGATTCGGGTTCTCCCGCCTTCCAGGTGCGTACCCGCTACCCCGCGATAGCACAGGAATTCCTGAAAAGAGGTTATGCCGTTGTTCTGCCGATGCGAAGGGGGTTCAGCAAGTCTGAAGGTGTCCTAATCGATACTGGTTGTAGCTACTCGGCTAATGGAAGAGCGGGTGCGAAGGACATCGAGGGTGTGATCGGCTGGCTTCGTCAACAATCATGGGCGGATGCAAGCCGGATTCTGGTCGTGGGGCAGTCGCACGGGGGGCTGGCATCACTTGCATTGGCTGAGGACAATGTCCCCGGTGTAAAAGCCATACTCAATTTTGCCGGTGGTCTACATGGCGGTGGAGCAGATGATTGTCACTGGGAGTCAGCGCTCAAAAGTGCATTTTCCACTTACGGTTCGGACGCCAAAATCGAAAGTATGTGGTTTTATGGCAGTAATGATCGTTTGTTCGAGCCCAGCTTGGTACAGCAACTTTATCGTCGTTACACAGAAGCGGGCGGCAAAGCTGAACTAATTGACTATGGCGCTTTCGGTGTTGATGCACATGGCATGTTTGGCACGCAGACTGGGTTCGACACCATCTGGTGGCCCAAGGCCAAACCCTTTTTAGCCAGCCATGGTTTACCGGTAGAAATCGTCCATCCGGATCTATATGGTGGCCTTCCGGTACCTTCAGCCAGTGGATTTGCTGGCCCCCATGACGTGGCAGCCGTTCCCCTCGTGTCAAACAAGTGTCGGGATTCCTATGGTAATTTTTTTGATCGCGCACCAAATCCCAAGGCGTTTGCGATCAGCGAAGATGGACACTGCGGTTGGGCGAGTGATTACGGCGAAGCAAGCTTCTATGCGCTCAATGCGTGCGCCCAACTGGGCAAGCCAGGAACCTGTCGGCTCTATCGGGTTAATGATAATGTGGTCTGGCCGATGCAATAATATCGGCCACAGATACTACAAATATCTCCCTTAGCGGTTCGAACGATGTCCATGATGCGCGGGGGCAAACTGCCCCCTAGTGGCACACTAGACCGCGCTAAGAAAAGTGCGGCCTGGATGGGGCTTGGTCTTTCGAAAAGGTAAAAACGCAACCGGACAACTGCCTGTTCGGTAAGCTAGATAGGGTCAAACCCGATGACTGACTTGGGTTTGCGGTTTATAGGCAAAACGCACTTTCAACGCACTACGGGTAAACAACTGACAATAAATGGCCGTTTCTGGCAACAACTGGAACTGCTTGTCGCGGATGAAGGCTGCTTGCTGTGAGTGATTGGGATGTGTTGCTAGCAATTGAATTCATTGATTTTTTGGTGTGAATTGGTGTCTGGGCAAGCTATTGAAGGCTCAAACTCAGCTACCGTGCGGCTTCCAGCAAAATCGGCCCGGAAAACTCTTAATCCGTAGGTCGAGTGTTCGAGCCACTCACGGCCCACCAGCGAATTTGAAAAGCCCGATTGCTTATGCAATTGGCTTTTTGCATTTCAGCGTTCCGGCTTGCATCGACCCCTTTGGCGCGATGCGCAAGCGCCCCGATCAAACCCGGCCGCTGGCATTAAAACCACGGTCAGCCCGGCTTGTCGCCAAAGAGGCGTTTTGTTACAGTGCGCCTGCCTTTTGACGTTGATCCGCAGGTCGTGCTTTTTCCGCTTCGCTGGCTCACCAAAAGTCCCGCTGAGGGCTACGCTGCTACGTAGCCCTTTTCCATTTCAGCCCGCCTGCGGAGCCCTGCCATGACCTCATACGATTCCGACGATCAACAAGACAACAATGCGCTCTCTGAGGGTGAAATCGCCGGCGCGATCCAGTTTCTGCAAGAACAGTCCGGCCTGGTCCTGACCAGCGAGCAGCTGACTGATCTGCTGGTCGATTGGGAGCACGTGCGCGAAAACATCATCGAATGGGGCCTGGATGATCCGGCCACGTCCGAAGACCTGTGCAATGCCTTGGCCACCGATGTACTGGACGAGCCGTGGCCCGCCGCCGAGGACGCCGAAGCCCTGGCCGAGTTTTTGCCACGCCTGCGCGCCGCAGCAGGCAAGCGCGGTTACTCCGTGGCGCACTAAGCGCTGGTGCCGTCAATGTGCAAGATACGGTATTGCTGTCTACGCCACGCCTTACAGCGATTCGTTTGCCGTACGCATACAGCGGCTTTATCCTGTTTTCTTTTGAATTAGATACATATCGCCTCCATGTCGACTTCCAACCTTGCCCAAGCGCTGCAAAGCGCCATCGGCGGCCAGAGCAAACGTAAACAACTGCAGCTGGTCACCGAGGAAATGTATCGCCGCTATGCCGTCCTGCGGGAGAACCGGCCGCTGGCGATCGGCACTGGCGACGTGCTGGCTGCCGCGCTGCCGCACTTTGATGCGACGGTGATCAGCCGAGCGCTCAGCAATCACTGTGCGCGTATCTCCTATCAAAAACAGCTCGCCAAAGGCGGCCGTCGCTTTAACCTGAACGGCAAACCCGAAGGCGAAGTGGACGAAGGTGCCAAGACCCACGCACAAGCGTTGGTCGATGCCGCACAAGAAAAAGCCAAGGCAACCGCCGCCGCCGCAAAAGGGGCTTCCGCTCCGGCCAAAGCTGACGTAGAATCCGCCTCCGCTGCAGACGGCACCGCCGATCAGGCCTGAGCGTCATAGCAGCAAAATCGTAGAAATGTAAAAAAGCTTCAAAAAAGTTTGCGTGAGTGGTTGACGGCCTAAAAAGCCTTCGGCATAATCGCTGGCTCTTTGGGTCGTTAGCTCAGTTGGTAGAGCAGCGGACTTTTAATCCGTTTGTCGCAGGTTCGAATCCCGCACGACCCACCAAAGATATTCGAAGGGCCACAAGTGTTTGCTTGTGGCCCTTCGTCATTTCTGCCGTTGAGACTCACTGTCCCAGGCAAACTACTCAACCAGAAAATCCAGATCAAACGGTTTACCGATCTTGTCCAAGGCGTTTTCTGAAAGAGGTCATGGTTCGGCGCTCACATGTTCGGCGCAAAGCGCACAAGCTGCTGCGCGTACCTTTGATGCCCCCACAATCGATCCTTTCGTTCGGCGCGGCGCCTGAGCCCGAGATCGGCGCTCTTCATTGGTCGATAACAGACAAGCTGCCAATTGAAGACCTCGATTGCAAAGCGCCCTCATGCGTCGAACCGCTTTACTCAGAGAGAGAACGGGCGGGCGCAGCCCGCGTACCAATACGGCTAGAGCCTCCATGCCTTTGCAGGGCCGCGCGGGCGCGCATGCAAAAACGGGACTCGCTCAGCGAAAAGTCAACAAGCTGAAACGCCATCTGCATGCCTCTTCTTGGCTGCCATTGCACGGACGGGAGCAGTAGGTGTCGACACGGCCCTTCCGCCGCAAAGCCACAGCGTATCGAGGCGTTGTGGCAAATCCCTCTGTTTCCAGGGCATATTCCTGCTCTCAAGCTTACCGATCTGTAATTCGAAACGCGCACTCTTGCTAGTAGAGGAATGCGTAGTTGCTCGAGCAGCGGCGGTAGCAGTACTTGATTGGAGAGGGGGAAGCGCGGTGGCGGGTGCATTTCAGGTTATTCGAGATGATGGCAAAGCGCTCAATGCGAGTGTGGAATATGTCATCGATGAAGACGGTCTCAATGGGCTGGTTATTCATTCGCGAAGCGGTGGACTGCAGGGCGAAAGACAAGGTCGGAACAGTGAATATGCAATCGCGCTGAAGCTCATTCTCGATCGCTTGCAGCGTCAACCTGATACCCAGCTCAGGGTTTATCTGGCATCGAGTGATGCACGAAAACTCTGGGCGCCAGAGGAACGTCTCCTGCAGGTAGATGGGCAAGTCAGCTTCAACTTATCTCACCTGGATATGGATGTTTTGCGTCGGGGTCTTGGCAATGCCATGGGTAAAAAGAAGGCGGCGCAGACAAAGCATGTCGGGGGCAATAACACCAAACGTATTTTGTTGGTGGCTGACAGAACGGCTGAGGGCTGGGAACAAATCGTTTTCGGCGGATTCCCGCATCAGCCACGTGCTTTTGATAAAGCGCCCGCCTTTACAAATATTCCTGAGGGAATCACTCGGCAACATATTCTGGATGCCATGACGGCAATCGATCTTTTCGAGCCGCACATGTTTGGTCCTTCTACTGATTTTGACGTTTTTCATGCAAACAAACGCTACCCACCCAAAGCCGTGGTTGGCCTTGCCGCAAAGGCCATTCTTGGTTACGCCCTGCGCCCCGTTGATTTCGGCGGGGGTGAAGACACGCGGTGTTTCCAGGTACTGAAATCTAATGGGTTTGAAGTCATACAGCGCACAAACCCTCTCGACGATAGCAAATTGCGCGGAGACCCGAAGTCCAAACGACCTTCGCCCCGAAAAAATACTTTGTCCTTTTCCGGCTTCTGCGAATCCTTGGGCACGCCGCTGAAAAACCGGGCAAACAGATGGTGCGGTTACGATCCGGTGCGGGGCATTGCGGTTTTTACGATATGGGCCGACCGCTTGCACGGGGACCGTTATCCTCTATGGGATGATGCGCGACGTTCCGACGATACGCGCGCAGGTGCCCGGGAGTTGAAGCAAGTGATTCAAGCTGTAATGTCTGCCGGTCACAAGGCATACGGTATCCGGAGCGAAGCTCGAATCCTTGGTGCAGCTACACGGGAACGCGGGTACTTCGACGAAGATCAGCTATTGGTTCTCGGCCTCGAGAATGACGGGGCAAATGTTATTGCCAAGGTATTGGGCACGGTCCCGGCTATTGATGTTGCAGGTGGGCGCCTCGGGCCACTGGCCGTGTTCGAGAGTGCTATTGACGATCTCGGCAGCCCACCTCCTGGCAATTTCGCGCCTGAAAGGCGGGCTTCTCACGGAGGCACGGGATACCGGCGCGATCCGGAGGTGCGTGACTTCGTGATTCGTCGAGCCAAGGGGGTTTGCGAATATTGCGGGAGTGCCGGTTTCAAGATGGCGGATGGATCGCCTTATCTAGAAGCGCATCACGTTATTGCGCTGTCGGCACTTGGCCCCGATACCGTGAACAATGTGATCGCGTTATGTCCCAGCCATCACCGGGAGGCCCACTACGGACAACGCGCGGCGATTCTGGAAAATGAGTTCTTGATCAAATTGCAGGAGATTGCACCGCGATGAACATCCGGCTCGGGGCATGCTGTGCAGGGCTAGTCAGGTGACGTTGGATGATCGGATCAAACGACGCGGGTTGCCCCGATTGCTTGCACGGCTTGCTGCAGCGCCAGGTGTTCAAGCTTGTCGTCCGGCAGATTCACCAATAGTTCGATGCGCTGCTTGATCTGGAAAAACACTTTGCGAAACGACTCCCGCTTCTCGTCGTCGGTCGCGCCGTGGGGATCTTCAAACCCCCAATGCGCCGTGATCGGGTGTCCTGGCCAGATTGGGCAGACCTCTCCCCGGGCGTTGTCGCATACGGTAATCACGATATCCATGTGCGGTGCCGTAGCGTCATCAAACTCGGCCCATGACCTGGAGCGCAGCGCAGTGGTGTCGTAGCCGATTTCCTGAAGCAGTTCGATCGCGAACGGATTGACTCTACCGCTGGGATGGCTGCCTGCGCTAAATGCTTTAAAGCGCCCTTCGCCGAGTACGTTAAGCAAGCCTTCCGACATGATGCTGCGCGCTGAATTGGCGGTGCAAAGAAACAGTACGTTGAAGATATGGTGATTCATCGAATTGATCCGGTGGTGTTCTGGCGAGTTCGCCCGCCAATGTCGCAGTCCCACGCAACCGCGGGCGGCGATGCGAGCAGAACCATACAGTGCCTGCATTGCAGAATGCTTATCGAATCCCGGTTGGATGATTGCTGCTGCAGCAGGTTCTGAAGCGGTACATATATATAGCTGTTTGCCACGGCGAGCATCCTCTCACGCCTTTCTGGTTCGATGGCCGCTATATAGATAGCAAGTTGACCGGCATGTTCAGGCGGATCGGGCGCAATTTTTCTTATGCGAAATGGCGACATGCATGTGCCGGCAAACTTTGCTGAATAAAAATTCTTTTATGCTTCAATCGCTTGTGTGGTTTGCTCTGAAAATAGAGTGCAAAGTGTTTGACGCGTTTCGGCAATATACGTATATTTCGACCTCCCCGCTGCGCAACACAGCAAAAACAGCGGAAACGAAGACAGCGCGTCTCGTTAGA
>NZ_BAAIHC010000042.1:0-21528 GCF_054652575.1 Silvimonas sp. JCM 19000
CAAAAAACGGGTCTCCTTCCCCTCCCTCGACAGGTAATGGCTGCTGTTAGCCAGGCTTGCTGCCTCGTTCCTTCGGAACATCGGGTGGGCGTGGTTGCGACGGGTGACAGTGAATATCGGCAGCGCCCGCTTAACGCATCCGCTCCGCACGGCCACTGCCGTTTGATTTGTCACCGTTCCCGCTACGAACCGCCAACGTCTCATAGGGTGGGTCAAGACCCACCACCCAAAGCCACCGGCAAGAACGATCACTCCAATCACTCGCCAATTCACTACTGCTTGAAAGCACGCATAGGGTGCGTTACCCGAAGGGGTCTTGTCCTCGCTGGCGGGGACAACGCACATTTCCCGATTACGCCATGCCCGTCATTCCTTGCCGCCTTCCGGATTTCACGCACTTGATCACCTCGGTGGCATAACCAAAACGTGCGTTGTTCCTCCGGGGTAACGCACCCCTCGTTTTGCATGCCTCCGTGAGGAGGCAAACATGCGTGTGATTCGGCGCTGTTGTTCTTGCTTGCCACTTTGGGCGGTGGGTCCAGACCCACCCTATGAGACGTTGGTGGTTCGTGGCGGGAACGGTGACAAATTAGACGGCGGTGGCCATGCGGGATGCGAGCGAAGCACGCGGTGCGGATGTTCATTGTTACCCGTCGTAACCACGCCCACCCGATGTTGCCGTAGGCAACGAGGCAGCAAGCCTGGCAGACAGCGAACATTACCTGTCGAGGGAGGGGAAGGAGACCCGGTTTTGGGGCTCCGTCCGACCGAAGTTCCGCGGAGCGGCAGCTGAGAAATGGAAGTCCCAGACGGTCCGTTTCGGCTTTTGACCTGCGGGCCCCCTGGCGAGTGGCGGAGCCGCGAGTGGGGTCGCCTTTCTTTTGGTTACTTCTTCTTTGGCGAAGCAAAGAAAAGTGACGTGCTCCCGGGCACCCCCGGGTATCAAAACATGCGCCGCAGGCTCAAGCGGTAAAAGGTTTGTTCAGCGCAAGCTGAACATCAAAACATACGCCGCAGGCTCAAGCGGTTAAAAAAGCTAGCCAAGCACCCGCAAGCATCAGGCGCACCCACACTGCGCACCCCACAGCGATCCCTTCCCCACCGCCCATACCCAACCGCCCCCCACGCCCCGCCTAGTAGACCACCGGGTTCCCACACCCGCAGCAAAGGCATACATTGCGTATCAGCACTTATCTGGGTGTGGCGTAAGCAAAACACTGTCAGCGCTTTCCCACAACCGATAACCTCACGCGCAAAATGGCTTTCCGGGCTTGTTATGGACTAGCTGTTTTCCGCTCATGCAAGACATCACCAAAGTTACATGCCCTTGAAGTTAAAGCGTTTCTGGTTCCGCCCATCGGTAAAACGTACATTTGGCCGGGAACCACTACGACGTCAGAAAAATCTGAGGCATGGTGTAGGCGAAACGGCATCGACATATGCCTGATCCACGAGGGTAAACATGGAAAGTCTGGAAAGTCTGAAGGAACAATGGAAGCTGATCCTGGCCGCAGTCGTTATCGGCGCCGCCGTGATCTTTGCTCTGGTCGCGGCGCCGTGGAAAGGCACGTCGGTCAGCACCACCGGCCAGTCCGCCGCGTTTGCGCAAATGCGCGAAGAGCCGGCCACGTGGACGGCCAATGAACGCGACGTATCGACGCTGCTCAACGATATGAATGCACACCAGATTACTGCCGCAGGCGTCACTGCCGCCGGTATCCTGGTCAGCACCCAAGGTGGCGATCATTACTATGTGGCCGACAAAGCCGGGCGCTTTACCCCGGTGGTGCTCGATGCCTATGGTAAGGACGCAACCTTTCCGATGATGTCGCTGGAAAAATCCACCTTCTGGAACTTCCAGTGGAGCGATCTGGCGGCGCTGGGCATCTTTGCCTTTATGGGCGTGGCGATTTATCGCCAGTTCCAGGGCGGCTTCAAGCTGCTGGGCAAGAAGACCGACGTGACGTTTGCTGATGTGATCGGTGCAGGCGAAGCCAAGGCCGCCTTTAACGATGTGATCTCTTATCTGAAAGATCCGGATTCGTTTGCTGAAATCGGCGCACGTCCGCCCAAAGGCATCTTGTTGTCCGGCGCGCCCGGCACCGGTAAAACCCGGCTGGCGCAAGCGGTGGCAGGGGAGTGCGGCGTTAACTTTATCGCCACCACGGGCAGCGATTTCACCGCCATGTTCTACGGCGTGGGCGTGCAGCGGGTTAAGTCGCTGTTCCGCAAAGCGCGCAAGAATGCCCCGTGCGTGTTGTTTATCGATGAAATCGACGGTATCGGCAAACGCACCTCAACCGCCCATGGTGGCGCGGTGGAAGCCGAAGCCAACCGCATCATCAACGCAATCCTTGCCGAAATGGATGGCTTTGCTAACAACAGCGGCGTGATTGTGATTGGCGCGACCAACTTTGCCGATCACGTGGACGAAGCGCTGCGTCGCGAAGGCCGTTTTGACCGCAAGATTCAAGTGCGTTTGCCCGATCTGAAAGACCGTGAAGCGCTGTTCGATCTGTATTCGAAAAAGATCAAAGCCGCGCCGGAACTCGACTTTGCCCAGATGGCGCGCCTGACCACCGGCCTGACGCCCGCTGCGATTGCCTACATCGTCAACCACAGCGCCTTGGTGGCGGCTCGCGCCAACAAGCATTCGGTTGAGCAAGAACACATGATGGAAGCGCTGGAAGTGTGCCGCATCGGTGAAGACACCGGTGGTGGCGACGCGATGACGCCGGACGAGCGCGAACGCATTGCCGTGCACGAAGCCGGTCACGCCATCCTGGCCAAGGTGCTGAACACCGGCCGCCTGGAAAAAGTAACCATCCTGCCGCGTGGCCCGGCGCTGGGTATTACCCTGGTGACGCCGGAGCAAGACAAGCATCTGCATCGTCGCAGCGAGCTGGAAAACCGCATCAAGATGTTGCTGGGTGGGCGTTGTGCCGAGTTGTTGCTGGCACACGAGGCATCGAGCGGCGCATCGTCTGATCTGAAAGAAGCCAGCAAACTGGCGCTGACCATGGTGGCAACGCTGGGCCTGGGCGATACCGGCCGCTTGCTGAACTACGAAGCCGTGGGCGAAATGCGTCTGCCGTTCAATAGTGATCGTGCGCTGGATGAGGCCAATGATTTGCTTGAGCGTCTGCATGGCGAAACCGAGGCGCTGCTGCTGCATTACTCGGCGGCGCTGAAAGCGGTGACGCGTGAATTGCTGGAACACGAAACCATCGCAGGCGATGTGGTAATCCGCGCAGTGGAAGAAGTCGATGCCGGGATAGAACTGCAAGCCGCTTGATGAGCAGCGTGACAGTCACGCCGCACTAGCAACAAAAATGGCACGCCACATGGCGTGCCATTTTGCTTTGAAAGGGCCGGGAAGGGGCCACGCATAGGGTGGGTCAAGACCCACCCCTCGAAGCCACGAAGAAGAACCCAAATTGTCAGGTCTCGTCACTGGCGTTGACGGGCGGCTCATAACCCACCCAACGAAGCGTTTCTTTATCGCTAATCCAGCGCCCCGAGAGCGCGCAGCTTGTCGCACGTAGCCCCAATGCGGTCGTGCACCAGCAGCTCAAACACATAATCCAGATGCGTGGGTTCCAGATTGATCAAGGCGCAGGTAACGCCAGCGCGCCGCGCCTCGCGCGGGATCAGATTAACCGGGCCTACTTCCAGCGACGAACCCAGCACCAACATCAGATCGGCTTGCACCGCCAGCTCAAAAGCGGGTTCCACCAAGGGCACCGCCTCGCCATACAACACCACATCGGGTTTCAGAATCTCATCGCACTGGCGGCATTGCGGTACGTCGTATTGCTGCAGATAGTCCAGATCATGCGGCGTGCCGCATTGCAGGCAGGTGGCTTTAACCAGCGTGCCATGCAGTTCCAGCACTTCCGAGCTACCGGCTTTGTGGTGCAAACCATCGATATTCTGCGTCAGCACACTGACGCGTTTGCCGCCTTGTTCCAGTTCGGCCAGAAAGCGGTGGCCGCCGTTGGGCTCGTAGTTGCCCGCCAGCTTGAGCTTGAAAATCTCTTTGAACGCCGCCCAGAACCCAGCCGGGTCGGCGTAGAAATAATCGATATTCACCACATCGGCAAAGCTGCGGTCGCGGGTAAACAGCCCATTGGCCGAGCGGAAATCCGGGATGCCCGATTCCGTGCTCATGCCTGCGCCGCTGAGCACGGCAATGTGTTGCGCTTGCTGGATGGTGTGGGCGAGGGCGGACAGGTGTTCGTGTGTGGTGATCGTCATGGCGGGCTCGTGCAACGGCAAAGAAAAGAAGGCGTTTTAAACGCCAGCCTGCGGGGCCTGCCTGATTGGGAAAACGCCGCCGCGCATGCGATGCTACAAGCCATTCGGCGATAAACCAAGGATGTGCAAGTGCCTCAGATTTCCCCCGTGCTGGCGCTCTGGCGTAAAACCAGCGGCTTGCCCGCTGGCAAATGGATCTTTTCCCGGCTGCTCTGTGCCAAGGCGCCGTATTTTGGCTCGATCAAACCGCGCTTTGAACGGCTGGAGCCGGGCCAGTGCGAAGTGCGTATTGCCAAACGCCGCAGCGTGCAAAACCATATCGGCACCGTGCATGCGATTGCCATGTGCAATATGGCCGAACTGGCGGCGGGCACCATGACCGAAGTGACCATCCCGACCACTCATCGCTGGATACCCAAAGGCATGTCGGTGGAGTATCTGGCCAAGGCCGAGACCGCCTTGCGCGCCGTGGCAATCTGGCCTCAGGTTGACTATGGCCGCGGTGCGCAAGCCGTGGTGGTGCCGGTGGATGTGCTGGATGCCTCCAATACCGTGGTGTTCCGCGCGCAAATCAGCATGTGGGTGTCGCCCAGAAAATAAGCGGTGCGGCCATCACACTTCTTTCAGCCGGTATACGCAGAACAGCGCACCGCTGACGCTGCACAGCGCCACATAAAATACCGCGTGATAGCCCCACAGTTCTGCCACCGTGCCGGCGATGG
This sequence comes from Silvimonas sp. JCM 19000, assembly GCF_054652575.1. NCBI lineage: Bacteria > Pseudomonadati > Pseudomonadota > Betaproteobacteria > Neisseriales > Chitinibacteraceae > Silvimonas > Silvimonas sp. JCM 19000. The sequence continues at coordinate 4,980 of NZ_BAAIHC010000042.1, forward strand.
CTCCGGCAATGATCGAGCCGGTGCGGGTGGTGGTGGCGAACAAGGTGGTGGCGGTACCGATCTGGCCGGGCATCAAATCCTGGAAATACAGCATGCCGATCCCGGCAATCACGCCAATAAAGATGGCGTTGAGCAATTGCAGCGCCACCATGGCGTATTCATTGGTGGCAAAGCTCACGCCCAGGTAAAACAGCACACCGGCAAAAGTGGCAAACCGCATCATCACGCGCTTGCCCAAGGTGCGGCAGTAATACGCGGCAACCAGCATCGCCGGAATTTCCAGCCCGGCGGCCGTGCCCATCAGCAAGCCGACGGTTTTTTCCGGCAGATGCAGGACTTGCGTCACATACAAAGGCATGTTGATCAAATACATGCTGTTGCAGGTCCACATCATCACCGAACCAATAAACAGCAAACGCACTTGCGGATCTTTCCACCATTTGATTTTGGGCAAATGCGCGGTTTCGTGATGGGGCCGTTGTGGCACCAGTGGCAGCGCGCGCCAGACCAGCGCTGCACACGCCACAAACGACAGCCCCGAGATGCAATACATGGTGGGAAAACCAAAACCGATGGCCAGCGCAAATGACAAGGGCGGGCCGATCACCCAGGCCAGTGACACCTGCGCGCGCATGATGGAATTGAACATCACCGCTTCGCGTTTGACGTGGTCGGCGTGCTCGCGCGCATAGGCAAATACTTGCGGATTGGCGGTGCCGCCAAAGCTGCCGAACAGCACGGCCAGCGTGATCAGCAGCCAGTAGGAGCGGCTGAAAGCAAAAATCAGACAGCCCAGAAAACCCGCGATGCAGCAAAACACAATCAAGCGGCGGCGGTCGCCCCCTGCTTTGTCGGAATGGTGCGCCAGCCATTGGCTGACGCCGATGCCGACCACGGCGCTGACGGTATAGAACAAGCCGACCATGATGGGCCGCACGCCGACATGACCCGTCAGATACAGGCTGAGGGTGGGAATTTGCAAAGACGCAGCCACGCCCGTCAAGAACGCGACGACCAGAAAGGCAATCGAAGTCAGGTCCGGGCGTTGGCGCAGGCGGGTACTCAAAGTCAGGGTAGGCATCACACAGTCCAGCCGCTTGGCCGGCATCGCGGGGCGAGCGGTCGGGCTTGTTGGTTACAGCAGCCGTGTATTTTATGTAAAAGCAAACGTTTGCGTGGCTTGTTTTTATGCTGCGATTGTCACACCGGCCCGATGGTCGGACGGGCGCGGCATGCGCTGGCTTCAGTGGTCGTGTTCGTCCGGCCACACGCGTTGCAACAGCAATGCCCGCGCCCCCGCCAGCGGCCGCGCGCCGTACTGCCCCGCGCCATGCTCCAGCCGCGCTGCCCCCCAGGCCGTGGCGACCAGTTCGGGGCCATGTGCGGTCAGGCTGGCGGCAACGGCAATATCGATCAGGCTTTCGGTCAGCGTGCGCATATCGGCTTCGGCTGGCTGCTGGAGTCGGGCCCGCAAGCCCTGCCAGGCCTGGCCCAGCACGCTGTTGGCGGCGCAGGCTGGCGCCATGCGTTCCTGCAATAAATCGAGCAGCGCAGGATCACGGATCAGCGCGCGTTGCACATCCAGCGCCATGATATTGCCGGAACCTTCCCAGATCGCATTGACCGGCATTTCGCGGTACAAGCGCGGCAGATCGTTTTCTTCGATATAGCCATTGCCACCCAGCACCTGCATGCACTCGGCAACAAAACCGATGCCGCGCTGGCACACCACGTATTTAAAGGCGGGCGTGAGCAAGCGCGCCCAGCGTTGTTCGGCCTCGCTGGCTTGCGGGTCGCGCGCTTGCGCCAGTTCGAGGGCCAGCGCGATCAGGCCTTCCATTTCCAGCGCCAGATCAGCCAGCACTTGCTGCATCAGATCATGCTCGGCCAGCGGCTTGCCAAAGGTGTAGCGCTCATGCGCGTGGTGCATGGCAATCGAGATGGCGCGTCGCATCATGCCCAGGCTGCCCAACGCGCAATCAAAGCGGGTATGGCTGCCCATCTGCAGGATGGTGGCGCCGCCACGGCCTTCCTCGCCGATCAGCCAGCCGCAGGCATCATCAAATTCAACTTCAGCGCTGGCATTGGAGCGGTTGCCCAGCTTGTCCTTGAGCCGTTCGATATAGATATCGTTGCGATTGCCATCGGGCAGACGGCGTGGCACCAGAAAGCAGGACAAGCCGCCCGGCGTTTGCGCCAGCACCAGATGCGCATCGCTTTGCGGCACCGAATAAAACCATTTATGCCCGCTCAGGCGGTACATATGGCCTGGTCCGGCCAGTTGATCGGGGGTGGCGGTGGTGGTGGTGCCGCGCACGTCTGAGCCAACCTGGCGTTCGGTCATGCCCATGCCGATCAGCAGGCCGCCCTTGGCTGAGCCCGGTAGATCACGCGGATCGTAATTGCTGCTATCCAGGGGTGTGCGCCAGCCATCAAACACGCCACCCTCCCTCACCAGCGATTGCGTCAGTACCGGATAGGCCCCGTATGTCATGGTCATCGGACACAACACGCCTGCCTCGATCTGCGCCACCAGCATAAAGCGCACGGCGCGCGAGACGGCGGAATCCTCCTGATCCAGCCACGGCCCGTTATGCAGGCGCATATCGGCCGCCTGCATCATCAGGGCATGCCAGGACGGATGGAATTCGAGTTCATCGATCCGTTCGCCATCCGGGCCATAACGGCGCAGTTCCGGCGGATAGCGATTGGCGCTGCGGCCCAGCGCAAAGAAAGTGGGTTGCCCGATGGCCTGGCCGACGCCGTTGAGGCGTTGCGCCATTTCCGCACCGACGATGCGGCCAGCCGCTTGTTGCAGCGGCAGGTCGTTGGCCCACAGATTGTAGTGTTCCAGCGCGGGCGGCTGGTTGGATGGCGTCTGCATGGGAGCTGGCCCGGAGAAAACAGGAGTTTTCAGCTTAGGCCAAAGGGCGCGCTCCGGCAGGCGCGGGGGGCGGATTACTTGCTGTGCAAATCCTTGGCAATCACCATGCCATTGACGATGCGCAGGGTAATCACGGTACCGGCGTGTTCCCAGATTGCGGTTTCGCCACTGATGCCCAATACCGAACCGCTATCGGCTTGGTCGGGCTCGCCCAGCAGCTTGATCACATCGCCGCGCACCATGCCGGTATCGATCTTCTCGTAATTTTCCTGGGTGACTTTGCTACAGGCCGACAACATGGCCACAGCGGCCAGCAAAACAAGAACAGCAGCGCGTAGCGCAAACATGGAGGGAGCTTCCGCAATAAGGTGGCGCGCAGTCTAACCGGCGGCGCTGCAACTGCGCTGTGGCATAGGCACATGCGCAATCGGGAGCAATCCGATGGGGTGGGGTGGGCGTCCGGCCTGACCGCGGACGCCCCGGACGCGCTTTACAAACTCATCGCAATCTTCATCCCGCCCGCAATGGCACGACGCGCATCGATTTCGCGCGCTTCTTCTGCGCCACCGACCACATGCGCGGTTTTGCCCAACGCTGCCAGCTCGGCCACAAGGCCATTCACCGACTCCTGGCCCGCGCACAACACCACGTTATCGACCGCCAGGCATTGCTCCTCGCCTTTGACGCGAATATGCAAGCCGGCGTCGTCGATGCGCAGGTATTCCACACTGCCCAGCAGGTTGACCTTGCGATGTTGCAGCGTCAGCCGATGCACCCAGCCCGTGGTCTTGCCGGGGCCCGCACCGGGTTTGCCCGCGCGCCGTTGCAATAACCAGATTTGGCGAGTGGGTACGTGCGGCCGTGCCGGGGCCAGACCGCCAGGCGTGCTGATGCTGGCGTCGATGCCCCATTCGGCGCGATAGGCTGCGATGACGTCTTCGTCGGGACGGGCGGCGGGCTCGGACAAGTACACCGCCGTATCCACGCCGATGCCGCCAGCGCCGATCAGGGCCACGCGCTGGCCCACGCTGACTTCGCCGCGCAAAACCTGCGGATAGCGCAGCACCATCGGATGGTCGATGCCCGCGATATCGGGCTCGCGCGGGCGCACCCCGGTGGCGATGATGACGTCGTCAAACTCAGCCAGCTCGGCCGCACTGGCACGCTGATTGAGGCGCACGTTGACGTGGTGCAGCGCGATCTGGCGCTCAAAATAACGCAGGGTTTCCTTGAATTCTTCTTTGCCCGGAATACGGCTGGCAATACGGAACTGGCCGCCCAGCGCCGCGCTGGCTTCAAACAAGGTCACAGCATGACCGCGTTGCGCCGCGGTCACCGCCGTCGCCATCCCGGCCGGACCAGCGCCCACCACGGCCACCCGCCGCTGCGTGGTCACCGGCTTGATCACCCATTCCAGCTCACGGCAAGCACGCGGGTTGACAAGGCAACTGGCGGGCTGGCCCTGGAATACCTGGTCCAGACAGGCCTGGTTACAGGCGATACAGGTGTTGATTTCGTCGGCTTTGCCCGCTGCTGCTTTATTAACAAAGTCGGCGTCGGCCAGCATCGGGCGCGCCAGCGACACCATATCGGCAATGCCGCGCGCGAGGATGTCTTCGGCAATCTCGGGCGTGTTAATGCGATTGACCGCAATCAACGGCACCTGCACGTGCGGGCGGATCTGCTCGGTTACCCAGGCAAAGGCGGCGCGTGGCACGGCGGCGGCGATGGTGGGGATGCGGGCTTCGTGCCAGCCGATGCCGGTGTTGATCAGGGTGACGCCGGCCGCTTCGAGTGCTTGCGCCAGTTCGATGGCCTCATCCAGCGTGCTGCCGTCCTGCACCAGATCAAGCATGGATAAGCGGAAAATCACAATGAACGCCGCGCCCACGCGTGCGCGCACGGCTTTAACGATCTCCACCGCCAGCCGCATGCGATTGCTGAAAGCGCCGCCCCAGTCGTCATTGCGCTGATTGGCGTGCAGGCTCAGAAACTGGTTAATCAAATAACCTTCCGAACCCATGATTTCGACGCCGTCATAGCCCGCTTCGCGCGCCAGCTCGGCGGTGCGGGCAAAGTCGGCGATGGTTTGCCAGATTTCAGCATCGCTGAGCGGGCGCGGCGTATACGGCGAAATCGGCGCGACGATGGCACTGGCACCCACGGCATCCGGATGCCCGGCATAGCGGCCCGCGTGCAGGATCTGCAGACAGATACGGCCATCGTGTTGATGCACGGCGTCGGTGACCTGGCGATGGCGCGCTACCGCGGTGGCATCGTTGAGCATGGCCGCGCCGCCATAAATGCGACCTTCCGGATTGGGGGCAATACCCCCTGTGACGATCAGGCCCACGCCGCCCGCCGCGCGTTCGGCATAAAACGCGGCCAGCGCGCTCAGGCTGTCTTCTTGTTCTTCCAGCCCCGTGTGCATCGATCCCATCAGCACGCGATTGCGCAGCGTTACAAAGCCCAGATCCAGCGGTGCCAGCAGGTGAGGGTAGGCGGACATGTAGTGCTCCTCCACGGGTTTTAAACAAGTGTTTGAATTAGCTGCACATCATACAAAAATCCGGCGCGGCGCTAGTAGGGGATTTCCAGGGCGCGGGCGTTTAAAGCTGTTTTGCATGGCGTTTATGACACAGAACGCTCGTTCCGTTTGTCTGCTCATAATCCCGCTGTCCACAAGCTTTCTCCAGCAAAACAGGCACTTGACCGTGTGGGTAGTTCAACATCAAATAGTTGTTGAATTAAACAGTCTGGACGGCCGGACGGACGTTCTATTAATATGCCGCCCAGACAGCTTTCATCTACGCGCGTGGCTTTCAAGCTTGCGATCAAGCTTGCGACGTGTATCTGACAGCCCCTACCTTTTCAAGGCGCGCCCGTGGGCAAGTGGCGGCGCGCAGCAAAGACTTCATCGCAATGATCGGGATCAAGAATAATGCGCGTTGCACCGTTCGTATTGCTTCCTCTGTCTGTTCTTGTCGCCGGTTGTGCGGTGGGGCCGGATTTCAAAACACCTGACGCCCCGACCGCGCAAAATTACACGGCTTCGGCGCCAGCCACACAAACTGCCCAGGCAGATACCCAGCTGGGCGCACCCCAGACGCTGGCCCAGGGCGCGGCGCTGCAGCCGGACTGGTGGACCCTGTTTGGCTCGGTTTCGCTCAACGGTCTGGTCGACGAGGGCTTACGCAACAGCCCCAATATCGCCTCGATGCGCGCGGCACTGCGCCAGTCCCAGGAAAACTTCAATGCCCAGTATGGCTCGACGGTTTATCCGCGCGTGGATGGCACGCTGAGCGCATCGCGGCAGAAAGTCAGCCCGGGCGAGGGCTTTGGCGCCGAGCTGTACAACACCTATAACGTCGGCCTGACCGTTTCTTATACCTTTGATGCCTTTGGCGGCAACAAACGCGCACTGGAAAACCTGGCCGCGCAAGTCGATTACCAGCAATACGAACTGCAAGGCGCCCGCCTGACCCTGGCCGCCAATATCGTGCTGGCGGCGATCAATGAAGCATCGTTGCGCAAGCAGGTGGAAGTGACGCAAGGGCTGGTCGATTTGCAACAGCATCAGCTCGATATTCTGCAAAAGCAGTTTGAGCTGGGCGCTGCCTCGCAAGCCGATGTATCGACGCAGCTGGCGCAAGTGGCGGGGGTGCGTGCCACGTTGCCGGGCCTGAATAAAAGCCTGGCGCAAGCGCGCAATCAACTGGCGGTTTTGCTGGGCCGCACGCCTGATCGCGAAACCCCGGCCATTACGCTGGATGATCTGAAGCTGCCCGACACGCTGCCGGTCAGCCTGCCGTCGCAACTGGTGCGGCAGCGTCCGGATATCCGCGCGGCCGAAGCGCTATTGCATGCGTCAAGCGCGCGCGTCGGCGTGGCCACGGCCAATCTGTATCCGCAAATCACTTTGTCGGCCACCGGCGGGTATACCTCGTACGGCAGCAGCGGCATGAGCTTTGACGATCTGAATGTCTGGAGCCTGGGCGCCAAATTGCTGCAGCCGATCTTTAACGGCGGTTCGCTGCAAGCACAGAAACGTGCCGCCGAAGCGGGGCTGGAACAAAGCTGGGCGCAATACCAGCAAACCGTGCTGACCGCCTTCCAGAACGTGGCCGACAGTCTGCAAGCCGTGCAGCAAGACGCCAACGAGCTGAACGCGCGGGTGGATGCGGCCAAAGCGGCGCAACGGTCGCTCAATTTTACTGAAGCGCGCTACAAGCTCGGCGGTAGCTCGTTTACTGCTTTGCTGATTGCCCAAGTGCAGTACCAGCAAACCCAGCTCAACTTGTGGCAAGCCAGCGCCGCGCGTTTGTCCGATAGCGCCACCTTGTTCCAGGCGGTGGGGGGCGGGCTGACCGCGGATAGCGTCAGCGCAGCCAGCGCGTCTGCGGTGGCCGCGGCGCCTGCCAGCTAAGGTTGCACCGCACACCGTTTACTTAAGCATTCCGAATCACCGTAATCATCCATAAGTTGGTCTGCAGACCAACGCCACGGGGAGAGTTTGTATGGCCAAGCGCATGATCATCATGCTGATCGTTGTTGGTGTGATTTTTGGGGGCATCTTTGGCTTCCAGATTTTCAAGGGCCAGATGATCAAGAAATACCTGGCAAACCAGCACGCGCCAGCCGAAACCGTCACCGCCACGCATGTGGGCTTTGCTGACTGGCAACCGACGCTGTCGGCTGTTGGCACACTGCGCGCGGTGCGCGGGGTCGATCTGTCGAGCGAAGTTGCGGGGCAAGTGCGTGAAGTGCTGCTGAAGTCCGGCACCACGGTCAAGGCTGGCGAAGTGCTGGTGCGTCTGAATGACGATACCGAAGTGGCGCAATTGCGTTCGCTGCAAGCCGCCGCTGAATTGTCCAATACCACGCTCAAGCGCGATAAAGCGCAGCTGGAAGCGCAGGCTATCTCGCAAGCCGTGGTCGATGCCGATGTGGCCGATCTGAACAGCAAAAACGCATTGGTGGCACAGCAACAAGCCGTCATCGCCAAAAAAACGATCCGCGCGCCGTTCTCGGGCAAGGTGGGCATTACCACGGTCAACCCGGGCCAATACATCAACCCGGGTGACAAGCTGGCGACGCTGCAAACCGTTGATCCCATCCTGGTGGATTTCCTGGTACCGCAACAGGCGCTGAACCAGCTCAAGATCGGCCAGAGCGTGCAGATCAAGAGCGATGCCAATCCGTCGGCGCATTACCTGGGCAAGATCACCGCCGTGGATGCCAAGGTGGACGCGGCAACGCGCAACATCCAGGTCGAAGCCGCTGTGGCTAACCCGAAGGGCGAGTTGCTGGCCGGTATGTTTGCCACGGCGCAGGTGTCGACCACCGCACCGATCAAATATCTGACCCTGCCGCAAACTGCGGTCGCCTTTAATCCGTATGGCGAAGTGGTGTTTCTGATCAGCGATGGTCCGAAAGACGACAAGGGCAATGCGACGCAAGTGGTCAAACAGACCTTTGTGACCGCAGGCCAGACCCGTGGCGATCAGGTGGCGATTACGGCCGGCCTGAAGGAAGGCGATTACGTGGTCACCAATGGTCAGCACAAGCTCAAGAACGGCAGCACCATTGTGGTCAACAACAAGGCGGCACCGTCGGATAGCGCCAACCCTGTGGTCGGCAACGAAGACTAAGCCGGGGTAATCCGGGCGGCGGGCCAACAGCGCGCCGCAGTACACATAAGACCGGCAGAAACACTGGCGTGGGGCCTGGCCCCGCGCGCACTACGAGGTTAGCCAGATGCGCTTTACCGATATTTTCATCCGCCGCCCCGTGCTGGCGACCACGCTGTCCCTGCTGATACTGGTGCTGGGTTTGCGGTCTTTGCAGATGTTGCCGATCCGGCAATATCCCAAGACCGAAAACGCAGTAATCAATATCAACACCACCTACACCGGTGCTGATCCGGAGCTGGTGGCGGGCTTTATTACGACGCCGCTCGAGAACTCGATCGCGCAGGCGGAGGGCATTGATTACATGACCTCCACCAGCACGCAAGGTAGCTCCAGCATCAGCGCCACGCTGCGCCTGAACTACGACGGCAACAAGGCACTGACCGAAATCACCTCCAAGGTGAATGCGGTGCTGAACCAACTGCCGCCCGAATCGCAACAGCCGGTGATTTCGATCTCGGTGGGCGACACCATCGATTCGATGTATATCGGCTTCTATAGCAAGGCCTTGCCGCCCAACAAGATCACCGATTACCTGATCCGCGTGGTGCAGCCCAAGCTGCAAGCGGTGGATGGCGTGCAGCAGGCCGAAATCCTCGGCGAGCGCCGCTTTGCCATGCGCGTCTGGATCGATCCGAAGAAACTGGCCGCATATGGCGTGACTGCGGCCGATGTATCGACGGCGTTGGCCAACAACAACTTTATTTCGGCGGTGGGCCGCACCGACGGCAATATGGTCACGGTTAACCTGACCGCCGATACCGGCCTGCATTCGGCCGATGAGTTCGACAAGCTGATCGTCAAACAAAAAGACGGCGCGATCGTGCGTTTGTCTGATGTGGCCAATGTGTCTTTGGGTTCCGAGGACTACAACACGCAAGTGGGCTTTGACGGCGTGCAGGCGGTGTACGTCGGTATCAAGGTGGCGCCTAACGCCAACTTGCTGACCGTCATCGATAACGTGCGCAAGACCATGCCCGAGGTCCAGGCGCAATTGCCATCGGGCCTGCAAGGCACGGTGGTGTATGACGCCACCAAGTACGTCAACAGCGCCATTCACGAAGTGATCTGGACGTTGGGCGAAGCGCTGCTGATCGTTACCGTGGTGATCTTCTTGTTCCTCGGCTCGCTGCGCTCGGTGATCATCCCGGTGATTGCCATGCCGCTGTCGCTGATCGGTGCGTTTGCCATCATGTTGGCGCTGGGCTACACCATCAACTTGCTGACCTTGCTGGCGCTGGTGCTGGCGATTGGTCTGGTGGTCGATGACGCCATCATCGTGGTGGAAAACGTCCACCGCCATATCGAAGACGGCTTGACGCCATTCCAGGCCGCCATACGCGGCGCGCGCGAACTGGCGGGCCCGATTATCGCCATCTCGGTGGTGCTGATCGCGGTGTATGTACCTATCGGCTTTATGGGTGGCCTGACCGGGGCACTGTTTACCGAGTTTGCATTTACTTTGGCCGGTGCGGTCGGCGTGTCGGCGATTATCGCGCTGACGCTGTCGCCAATGATGACCGCCAAGTTTTTGCGCGCACCTGATCCGGCGCATCCGGAAAAACTGGCCAAGTGGCTGGACAAGCAGTTTGACAAGCTGCGCGTGCGCTATGAGCGTTCGCTTACCGGCTCGCTTAACTATCTGCCGGTGGTCGGTGTATTTGCCTTGATCGTGCTGGTGAGTATCTATTTCTTGTTTGTCACCTCGAAGAGCGAGCTGGCACCGCAAGAAGATCAGGGCATCGTGCTGAGCATGAGCACCGGCGCGCCCAATGCCTCGCTCAAGCAAAGCCAGATAGACGCCAAACAAGTGTTCGATGTGTTCAAGTCCTTCCCCGAAACGGATCACGTGTTCCAGTTGACCGGTGTGTCGGGCCTGAACAGCAGTATCGGCGGCATGGTGCTCAAGCCATGGGACGAGCGCACAGTCACTTCCAACACGCTGCAGCCGCAAGTGCAGGCCAAGATGGCCGGCATTGCCGGGGCGCAGGCGGTGTCGTTCCAGCCGCCGCCGTTGCCCGGTGGGGGCGGTGGGTTGCCCGTGCAGTTTGTCATCAACACCACCAACAACTTCCAGCAATTGAATGAAGTGGTGCAGGAACTGCGCGCCAAGGCGCTGCAACGCGGCATCTTTATCTACTCGGATATCGACTTGAAGTACGACAAGCCGCAAACCGAAATCACGTTTGATCGCGACAAGGCCTCGCAACTGGGCCTGTCGATGAAGGATCTGGGCAATGCGCTGGGTTCGGCTTTGGGCGGCGGCTACGTTAATTACTTCAGCCTGGCCGGTCGTTCGTACAAGGTGATTCCGCAAGTGGGCCGCGAAGACCGTCTCAATCCGGATCAATTGCTGGATTACCAGATCACCACCAGCGCGGGCACGGTGATTCCGCTGTCGACCGTGGCCAAGGTCAAAACCACGGTCATTCCGCAGCAGTTGAACCACTTCCAGCAAATGAACTCGGCCACAATTTCGGGTGTGCCGATGATCGGGGTGACGCTGGGCGAGACCATTACCACGCTGCAGGAAATCGCCAAAGACACGCTGCCGCAAGGCTACACGGTGGATTACGCGGGCCAGTCCCGGCAGTTTGTGCAGGAAAGCTCGGCGCTGATCGTGACCTTTGTGTTTGCGCTGATCATTATTTTCCTGGCCTTGGCCGCGCAGTTCGAGAGCTTCCGTGATCCTCTGATTGTGATGGTATCGGTGCCTATGTCGATTTGCGGCGCCATGATCTTTGTGTCGCTGGGCCTGGGCGGCGCCAGTCTGAATATCTATTCAGAAGTTGGCCTGGTGACCTTGATCGGCTTGATTGCCAAGCACGGCATTTTGATTGTGGAGTTTGCCAACCAGCAGCAAAAGCTGGGCCACGGTAAACGCAAGGCGATTGAAGACGCCGCCGGCATCCGCCTGCGTCCGATTCTGATGACCACCGCCGCCATGGTGCTGGGCGTAATGCCGCTGATTCTGTCTTCGGGCGCCGGTGCGCTGGGCCGCTTTAATATGGGTCTGGTGATTGCCACGGGTATTTCGATCGGTACGTTGTTTACGCTGTACGTCGTGCCCGCGGTGTACATGATGCTGGCCGCTGACCATAACGCCAGCGCCCACGCGGCCGAAGACGCCGAAGTGCGCGCGCTGGACGAGCTGCCTGACAGCCACGGTGCGCACTAAGGCAGCGTTGATTTTCTTGTGACACTGGCGGTGACGTTTACCCCAAAACCCCGGCTTCGGCCGGGGTTTTTTATTGCATGGCGTTCGCGTGGGGCAGGGCGGGCGATCGCGTCAGTAATTAAAACGGCGGCGCTGCAAGGACCTCACTACAATGCCCGATGTGACTGCCCCGACTCCCTCTCTTTATCTGCGCGACTGGCCTGTTGCGTCGCCCCGCCATGCGGTTTTGCTGGTGCACGGCCTCGGCGAACATAGCGGTCGCTACCAGGCGCTGGCGCAATGGTTTAACGCGCGCGGTTATGCCGCACGCAGTTACGACCACAGCGGCCACGGCCAGAGCCCGGGGCCGCGCGGGCGTTTGCGCCGCAGTGCAGTGCTGCTGGACGATCTGACGCATGTCTATGCGCAATATCGGCGCGAGCTCGGTTTTGCGCCGCTTTTACTCGGCCACAGCATGGGCGGGGCCGTGTGCGCGCGCGCGGTGACTTCGGGTCGGGTCACACCTAGCGGCATGATTTTGTCATCGCCGGCCTTGCGCCCGCGTGCACCACGTTATCTGCAAAATCTGGCACGCGTGCTGGCGCTGGCGGCGCCGCACAAAGCGTTGCCGCCCCGCGTGCCCTCGCTCAAGTTGTCGCATGATCCAACGGTGCACGCTGCTTTTGTCGCCGATCCTTTGCGCCACGGCCGCATGACGCCACGGCTGGCGGCGTTTATCGTGAGCGCGGGTCGGGCGGCCATCCGCGATGCTCGCACGCTCAGCGTTCCCACCTTGTTGCTGGCGGCGGGCGATGATGATCTGGTCGATCCCAGCGGCAGCATCGACTTTGCTGCGCGCGCACCCGCCCATCTGCTGACGTTCCAGCTGTTTCCCACGCTGTACCACGAGTTGCTGAACGAAGCCGAACCCGCGCGCAGTAGCGTGTTGGCGGCGCTGGATGCCTGGCTCTGGCAGCAGCCCTTACCGCCGGCTGATCCGCTGTAAGCACGCTTGTTTTATAAGAAATTGCGCGGCCCAGCCAAAGGCAAGGCACTTTTCCGCCTTCTGTCATCCCCGTTTTCACGGCATCGGCCACTAGACCGAACCAGACCTCGTCCTTACTTACTAAGCTGAAGCCAGTCTCTGCGGCATGGTGTCCGATTTGTTTTGCCTATCGATAGGCAATGAACAATAAATTGGATCAATCCCGATGCCGCCAGCATAATCGCCTCACTGAATTTTTGCTTAACCCCCTCAAGGAGCTATACCCATGCTGCAATCCCGTGAAGGTCAACGCGTCCCTAACGTCACTTTCCGCGTCCGCGAAGGCAATGACTGGAAAGACGTCACCACCGACGAACTGTTCAAGGGTAAGAACGTGGTCGTGTTCTCGCTGCCGGGCGCCTTCACCCCGACATGTTCGAGCACCCATCTGCCGCGTTACAACGAACTGGCTCCTGCATTCAAGCAACACGGCATCGATGCCATCCTTTGCGTTTCGGTCAACGACACCTTTGTGATGAACGAATGGGCCAAGGATCAAGAGTCCGCCAACATCACCATGATTCCGGACGGCAACGGCGAGTTCACTGAAGGCATGGGCATGCTGGTTGACAAGGCAGGCCTTGGCTTTGGCAAGCGCAGCTGGCGCTATTCCATGCTGGTGAAGGACGGCGTGGTCGACAAGATGTTTATCGAGCCGGAAAAAGAAGGCGATCCGTTTGAAGTGTCCGACGCCGACACCATGCTCGACTACGTGGCACCGGGCGCCAAAAAGCCGGATCAGGTCGTGGTGTTTACCAAAGTGGGTTGCGGTTTCTGCGCCAAGGCCAAAGAACAGTTGTCGGCCGCCGGTTATGACTTTGTAGAAGTGCCGCTGGACAACAAGGTTCGCGGCAAAGTGCTGGGCGCACTGGCAGGCAAGGTCACCGCGCCGCAAGTCTTCGTTAACGGCAAGTTGATTGGCGGTTCGGAAGAAGTCGAGAAGTTTGTTGCGGCTTGAGTAATACCGGACTGAAGGTGTAATGCCGGCGGCGGGTGGATCACCCGCCGCCGCTTTGCTCAATACCACCCCACAGTCACCGAACCTGAGCGTGTGCGCCGCGCAGGCTCAGGTTCAGTGATTGTTCGTCACCAGACTCAGGAACATAAACCATGACCAAGACCGTCGAAATTGATGTTGCAGTAATTGGCGCTGGCACCGCTGGCCTGGCCGCATATCGTGCCGCCCGTATGAATGGCAAAACCGCGGTGGTCATCGAAGGCGGCCCGTATGGCACCACGTGTGCGCGCGTTGGCTGCATGCCGTCCAAATTGTTGATCGCTGCGGCCGAAGCGGCCCATGAACTGCGGCATACCGCTGCTTTTGGCGTGCATGTGGATGGCCAGATCCGGGTCAACGGACGTGAAGTCATGGACCGGGTCAAACGCGAGCGCGATCGCTTTGTGGGTTTTGTGGTGCGCGGCGTTGAAAACATTCCGGCCGAAGACAAACTGGTGGGCTATGCCCGCTTTGTGGACAACACCACGCTGTTGGTGAACGAAGAAATCACGGTTAAAGCCTCGCGCGTGGTCATTGCCACCGGTTCCAGCCCGGCCGTGCCGGAAGCGTTCCATGTGTTTGGCGACCGGCTGATCGTCAACGACGACGTTTTTGCCTGGGATGATTTGCCCGGCAGTGTGGCGGTGTTTGGTCCCGGCGTTATCGGTCTGGAACTGGGCCAGGCCTTGTCGCGCCTTGGCGTAAAAGTGCGCTTGTTTGGTGTGCGCGGTGGCGTCGGGCCGCTGTCTGATCCGGCCATTCGTAGCTATGCCAAAAAAGTCTTTGCCGAAGAATTCCACTTCGACCCGGATGCAAAGATCATCAAGATGGGCCGCGAAGGCGACAGAGCCTGCATCACCTATGTAAATCTGCAGGGCGAAGAAGTTACCGAGCATTTTGATTACGTACTGAGCGCGGCCGGTCGTACCCCCAACGTGAGCAAGCTGGGCCTGGAAAATGCCGGAATCGAGCTGAACGCGCGTGGCGTACCGGTGTTTGATCCGGAAACCCTGCAATGTGGCACCGCGCCGATCTTTATTGCGGGCGATGCCAACAACGTGCTGCCGCTGCTGCACGAAGCCGCCGACGAAGGTAAAACTGCGGGTACTAATGCGGCGCTGTATCCGCATGTGGTGCCCGGCCTGCGCCGTGCCACCATCGGCGTGGTGTTCTCCGATCCGCAAATCGCCATGGTGGGCAAGCGCTTTATCGATTTGCGCGAAGGCAGCTTTGTGACCGGGGAAGTGAGCTTTGAAGATCAGGGCCGCAGCCGCGTGATGTTGAAGAACAAAGGCCTGATGCATGTCTACGCCGATGCTGACACCGGCATGTTCCTTGGCGCTGAATGGATAGGGCCGCGTGCCGAGAACATTGCGCATACGCTGGCGTGGTCATTGCAACAGGGGCTGACCATTGCCGAGATGCTGGATATGCCGTTCTACCATCCGGTCATTGAAGAGGGCCTGCGCACCGCTTTGCGCGATGCGTTTGCCAAGCTCGAAGCATAAAAGCGCCGTGGCAGGCATAGAAGGGGAGGACGATTCCTGCCCTTTTTTACGTCTATGCCTTGCACCGGCTCATCCTTCCGGGCGACGGCAAAGTGCGCCGCCAGACACTATCCTGTAGCCATATCGCCCTGCGCGTCGCCCCCGCGCCTGGCCTTGCGCACCCTCGCGACGCCACTCAAGCTGTCGTGCCAGCGCAGTCATCCCGCCACCGTAGCGGACCCGTCAACCCGGGGCGCTGGAGTTCACCTTGAAGCCTTTTTCGCGATTATTGTTGGCGCTGACCGCTGTGCTGGCGCTGGCCAACCTGGCTCACGCCGATGAGGCTGGCCCGGCGCTCAAAGCCAGATACCAGACGCTGACCGACAAGTTGCAACACAACGCGTTTAACCAGCCGGTGTATCTGGAATCGGTGCAGACCTCGAGCAACCTCAAGGGCGATGTCTACGCGGTCATCGACCAGCCGTTTGCCACGTTTGCCGCTGCGGTGAACAAACCGGAAAACTGGTGCGACATCCTGATCCTGCATCTGAATATCAAATACTGTCGCGCTGGCGCGTCGGCCACCGATTTGCTGGTTTATACCGGCCGTAAGATCGAGCAGCCGCTGAAAGATGCCTACAAACTGCAGTTTGCCTGGCATAGCGATGCCAGCAGCGCCGATTATTCCAAGGTCAGCCTGCAAGCGGGCGCGGGCCCGATGGGGACCAAGGATTACCACATCGTGCTGGAATCAGTGCCGGTGGATGCTGGCCACACGTTTATCCATCTCTCTTATGCCTATGGCTTTGGCGTGAGCGCGCGGCTGGCGATGCAGACTTATCTCAGCACCGTGGGTAGCGATAAAGAAGGCTTTACCGAAGTGGATAGCAAGCCCGTCGGCGGCGTGCGCGGCCTGGTTGAGCGCAACACCATGCGCTATTACCTGGCGATTGCCGCCTACCTCAAATACCCGACCTCGCCGGACAAGCGCGATACGTGGTGGTTTGACGCCACCGAGCATTACCCGGACCAGCTCCATGAAGTCGAAAAAGACGACTACCTGACCATGAAGCGTAACGAATACAAACGCCAGCAATCCGCGCCCGACGCGTAAGGCATAGATACCGTCTTGAAGATCAACCCTCGCTGATGAATCTCTCGCCGGGTATCCAGAAGCAGCGTGGATTTTATGCGCAGGCGCATACGCGGCGGGGGTTTTCCCGCCGTGGTTTTTCTGCGCTCTTCGCAGCCGGGTTCAGCCCGCCAGTACAAACTCCGCGTCAAACGGT
>NZ_BAAIHC010000043.1:0-21408 GCF_054652575.1 Silvimonas sp. JCM 19000
GTTTGTTCGGCGCAAGCCGAACATCAAACATGCGCCGCAGGCTAAGCATGCAGCACCAGCCAAACATCAAAAACCCGCCGCCAATCCCGCCCACCCTCACCGCCGTTGCCGCGCCAACGCCCCCTCAAGTGCCTCCGGCCGCACCGGCTTCTCAACAAAATCATCCATCCCCGCCTGCCGACAAGCCTCGCGATCCGCCTCGCTGGCGTTGGCGCTCAACGCAATCACCGGCATATGCCGCGCCCCGACCGCCGCCTCCAGCTGCCGCAGGCGGAAAGTTGCAGCCAACCCGTCCATGACCGGCATCTGCACATCCATAAACACCACATCAAAGGGAGTATGCGTAATCATCTCCAGCGCCTCGGCGCCATCCTTCGCCACGCTGACCTGATGCCCCAGCTTTTCCAGAAAGCGCCGCGCCACCAGGCAGTTAACTGCGTTGTCGTCCACCACCAGCACATGCAGATTCGGTATCTCTTCGGTTTCGGCCTCCAGCGCCGGCCCGGCCGTTTCGCGCAGCCAGACGTGAAAGATAAACACGCTGCCACCGCCCACATTGTCCTCAACCCACAGCCGCCCGCCCATCAGGGTCACCAGCCGTTGCGCAATCGTCAGGCCCAACCCGGTGCCGCCAAATTTGCGCGTGACCGAGCTATCGGCCTGGGTAAACGGCAAGAAAATATCCTGGCGCTTGTCCGCCGGAATGCCCGGCCCGGTATCGCGCACATGGGCGATCAGTTCCACCCGCTGTGGCAAACGTTGGCGGCGCGCGGTCAGGGTGAGGATGACGCTGCCGCGCTCAGTAAATTTGAAGGCATTGCCGAGCAGATTGACCAGAATCTGCTTCAGCCGCGTGGCGTCGCCATACAACATGGCGGGCACGCTGGTTTCGATGGCACAGCGAAAGGTCAGGCCTTTGGCTCGGGCGTGCGGCACAAACATACGTTCCAGATCGTGCAGCAGATCGGCCGAAGAAAACGGCGCCGGCACCAGCTCAAACCGTCCGGCCTCTATTCTGGAATAGTCGAGCACGCCATTCACCAACGACAGCAGCGCATCCGTCGAACCGCGGATGACTTCTACCTGTTCGCGTTGGCTGGGTGCCAGTTGCTGTTCGGACAGCAACTGCGCCATGCCAAGTATGCCGTTCATGGGCGTGCGGATTTCGTGGCTGATATTGGCGAGGAATTCGTCTTTGGCGCGGCTGGCTACTTCAAGGTTGTGTGAGGTCTGGCGCAATTGCGTCAGCAAGCGGCCTTTTTCGATATCAAGGCCGATGGTTTCGATCAGCACGTGATGGTATTCGGCGGCGCTACGCACCACGGTAAATACAAAGAAGATCAGCAGCAGCGCAAACCCGATGCCGGTATTGCCGCCGGTGAGGAGCGCGAACAAAAACAGCGGCAGCATCAGCAGGCCGACAAAAGCACGCAAGGCCCATGGCGAAGGCGCCAGAATAGGCACCGCGCCCGCCAGCATGCCTACCAGCACCAGCGCCATGAAGACCCGTTCGGTAGCAGGCACCGACAGCATGATCCACGCACCGCCACCGGCCCAACACAAGGCCGACAAGGCCGCGCCGACAAAAAAGCGTTTGCGCCAGAGCGAGGCTGCGCCCGGGGGCGGTGCGTTAATGCGAAAGCGCTCGGCCAACCACAAGCGGCCAAACGCACACAGCGCCACCGCGCCCCACCAGAGTGATAAGCCGTTGGTGCTCAGATCATCGCTGATGGCCCACGCCACGATGCTGGCGTTGGTCACGCTCATCAGCTGCGCCAGGCGGGCGTTGCGGAAAACCAGTTGCGTGGTGCGCCAGACCACATGCGGGTCGCGCAGAAACGGCTCGCTCATGGCGCGCGGCGCTCAGTTGGCCGCGGTCGGCACAACCGCTACTTCATCGCGGTTGTCAGCCAGGATATTGATGGTCACGCGCCGATTGCGCTGGCGGCCGGTTTCGCTGTCATTACTTTCGACGGGACGAAACTCGCCATAACCAATCGCCACCATGCGGCTGGGCGCCACGCCGGCATCAACAAACAAACGCACCACCGACGCCGCGCGTGACGCCGACAGTTCCCAGTTGGACGGGTACTGTGGCGAGCGGATTGGCTGGTTATCGGTATTGCCTTCTACCTGGATCAGGTTGTCGGTGTTCTTGATGGAATCGGCCACCGCGCGCAAGGCGGCGATGGATTGCGGCTGCAAATCGGCCTTGGCCGAGGTAAACAGCACGCTGTCACTGATCTCCACCGCAATGCCACGCCGCGACTGGGTGACCCGCACCTTGCCTTGCTGGATCAGCGCGCCGAGCGATTGCTGCAGATCACCCGCCATGCCACGCATTTTTTCCAGCTTGGCATTATCGGGCGTGGGCGCCGGGGTTGGTTTGGCGTTGGTAACCTGAATGTGCGCCAGCGTGTTCTGCGCGCTCTGGTTGGGCGGCAGGCGGATGGCGGTGGCGGCGCCATTGGTGGGGTTGTTCTGGAAAGCGTTGACCATCGAATCAGACAGCACGTGGTATTTGCCTTCATTGACCGACGAGATGGCGTACATCACCACAAAGAACGCAAAGAGCAGCGTAATGAAGTCGGCATACGACACCAGCCAGCGTTCGTGGTTTACGTGCTCTTCTTCGCGAACCTTGCGTGCCATGGCTATCTCCATCTCCTGAGCGTTATCACCTTCTTGCGCAAAGGGCGGGCGCCAGCGCCCTGCCCCATGCGGTTCCTGCTATGCGTGCTGGATGGTGATCAAGCTTAGTGCACCGCCAGCTTCATCTCGCTGGCCAGTTTACTGGCGGCTTCCACGCCGATGCGGCGGGCAAAGCGGTCGAAATAGCCCGGCTGCGGGGTAAAGTCGACCACGTCTTCTGCCTTGATGACATCGCGCGCCACGCTATCCACCGAACCGAGGCCGTCCACCAGGCCCAGCTTGATGCTACTGGCGCCCGACCAGACCAGACCGCTGAACAGATCGGGATTATCAGTGACCAGTTTCTTGCCGCGGCCCGCTTTGACGGTATCGATAAACTGGGTGTGGATTTCATCCAGCATCGCTTGCGCCTTGGCTTTTTCTTCCGGCTTTTGCGGCGAGAACGGATCAAGAAAGCCTTTATGCGCACCCGCGGTCAGCAGACGGCGCTCAACGCCAAACTTCTCCATCACCCCGGTAAAGCCAAAGCCATCCATCAACACGCCAATCGAACCGACAATCGACGCCTTGTCGGCGTAGATGCGATCAGCGGCGACGGCGGCGTAATAACAACCGGAGGCGCAAATATCGCCCACCACCACATACAGCGGCACGCCGGGATGTTTGGCTTTCAGGCGTTCCATTTCGTCATGCAACTGGCCGGCCAGCACCGGGCTGCCGCCAGGGCTGTCGACGCTCAGGATGACGCCTTTGGTGTTTTTGTCTTCAAAGGCCTGGGTCAGGCCATCGAGCACGGTGTCGACATTGGCTTCGCCATCGGCCGAGATTTCGCCACGCATGGTGACCATCGCGGTATGCGGGCCGGTGGTGACGCTTTCCATCTCTTTATTGCCAAACCAGCCCATGATCAGCGCCAGCACAATAAAGAAAGTGATAAAGCCCAGCAGTTTAAAAAAGATATTCCAGCGGCGTGCCCGTCGTTGTTCTTTCAGACCGGCTTGCAGCAGGTTGGTCAGGACTTCGCGTTCCCAGTTGTCTTGCATCGGAGCTCTCGGGTTGGTCTTAGACAGGCTTGATGGCGATCACAGGTGTGTCGTCAGTTTCGCTGAAGTATACGCGACCATCATGTTCAGTGAGCGGCACCGGTTGTAAACGACGACCGGGGCAAGGCCCGCCCAGACACAATCCGGTATCGGGGGCGTAGTAAGCCCCGTGCGTGGCGCAAACCAGGTAATTCTGGCTCAGATCCCAGAAGTCACCGGGCTGATAGTCGAGTTCGATCGGGATATGCGCGCAGCTATTCAAATAACCGTAGGGCTGACCCTGATAACGCACGGCAAAGGCCTGGCGCGGCATGCCGTTTTGCACCACCACAAAACGCTGGCCCAGCCCGCGTTCGGCCAGTTCTTCGCTCAAACAGACTTCGCGCTCCAATTACGCCTCCGCCAGTATCCAGTTGGCCAGATCCGCAAAGGTCTCGAATTGCGCCAGCGGTTGCGCCGCCGTCAGCGCGGCCGGCGCATGTGCGCCGCAATTGAGCGCAATCGAGGCGGTGCCGGCGTTGGCGCCCAGCTCCAGATCATGCGTGGTGTCGCCGATCATGACCGCGCGTTGGGGCAGCACGCCGGTGTAATCAAGAATGTATTCGAGCATGGCTGGATGCGGCTTGGAGAACGCTTCGTCCGCCGTGCGCGTTACTTCAAACATCGGCCCCAGCCCGGTGACCTTGAGCACGCGATCCAGCCCGGCGCGCGATTTACCGGTGGCCACAGCCAGCATAAAGCCCGCCTCGCGAAACTGCGGCAGCGCCTCAGCCACGCCATCAAACAACACCTGTTGCTGATCGCGCGCTAAATAATAGTGTTTGTAGGCTTCGACGATGCGCGTGATGGTGGCGTCGTCGGCTTGCGGGGCCAGATAAGCCATCGCTTCTTTCAGGCCATAGCCAATCACGTAGCTGGCTTCCTGCTTGCTGGGCACATCCAGCCCGGCATCACCAAAAGCGTACTGAATGGCCGAGGTGATGGTGCCGGTGGAATCCATCAGCGTGCCATCCCAATCAAACACCAGCAGATCAAAGCGCTTGGGCATTGCGTTATTTCTCCAGCGGGACACGGCCCGGTGCGGTGTGGGCGTCAACAAATGCGCCCAGTTCTTGCGGCAGCGGCGCATGCAGCGCTAGCGGTTCACCACTGATGGGGTGATCCAGCGTCAAACGCCAGGCATGCAGAAACATGCGGCGCAGGCCCGCTTTGGGCAATTGTTTATTCAGTGTGAAATCGCCGTATTTTTCATCGCCCAGAATCGGGAAGCCAGCGGTGGCCAGATGCACGCGAATCTGATGCGTGCGGCCAGTCTTGAGTTCGCATTCCACCAATGAATATTGGGTACCGACCTGGCGGCGATAAACCACGGTGTGCGATTCCTGGCCATCGGCGGTGACGCGCACGCGACGTTCGCCGTCTGCGGTGGTGTATTTGAACAGCTTGTAGCGCAGATGGCGTTTGTCATCGGGCCACACGCCGTTCACCATCGCCAGATAGCGTTTATCGATACGATGGTTGTCGCGCAGCATGTCGTGCAGCTTGACCAGCGCGCTACGCTTTTTGGCCACCAGCAGAATGCCTGAGGTTTCGCGATCCAGCCGGTGCACCAGTTCAAGGAATTTAGCTTCCGGGCGTTGCGCGCGCAGCAATTCGATCACGCCAAAGCTGACACCCGAGCCGCCATGCACGGCCAGGCCGGCCGGCTTGTCGATGGCCAGCAGCGCATCATCCTCAAATAGCACGGTCAGGCTTACACGTTCGCTGGCAGCCACGGCGGGGGCCACATCGGGGCCGTCGGCCACCCGTACCGGCGGCACGCGCAGCACGTCGCCTGCTTCCAGCCGATAGGTCTGGTCAACGCGGCCTTTGTTCACGCGCACTTCGCCACCGCGAATCATCTTGTAGACGCGGCTTTTGGGCACGCCTTTGAGCTCGCGCAACAGGAAGTTATCCAGCCGTTGGCCGGCCTGTTCCGACCCTATTTCGATAAATTTGACAGACGCTTTGCTTGTCGGAGACATCTTGACTTATACTCTGTGACACGTTGCAGCAAGGATTTTGAAGTGACATTCGCCGGCCAGTTGCCCGCGAACAAACATGCTGTAACGCTGTTCCCGATCTTTGGCCCGATGCGTCGCAAACGCTGGCGATCACCTTCCCGCCGTACTTTCATTACGTACCTTTCTGACGGTTCGATTTATCGAACATCCAGAGATGTCGCGCGGGAATCGCCTGACGTGCTTCTATCGGCCCATCGACAACCGGGATGCGGTTAATCTCGCTCACCGCATGAAAAACATCTGCTGAAACAAGTGACAACCAGATGTAGGTGCAGGCAGGCGATGCCAATGGCAAAGACCCGGAGTGTACCGTGTACGCCCCTGGATATCGAGACGCTTTTGGACCCGCCCAGCCGCATCAGGTCATGACCGACTGAAGCAGCGACGAAAAGTAACAATAGATTCACGCACTCATCAGCTTTCCAGGACGCAAGCTCAACACAAGTCAGCAGCTTGCGTCACGACCCGGTTTTTTTCCGGCGCCTGCCAGAAGCAGGCGCTCTTTATGGAGAACGCACAGACGCCCTGAAACATCAGCGTTCCGCTCTTGTGCCTGTCTGGCCGCGCTTTACGCCCGTGGCCAGTTTGATCATGCAATATGCTTGTGATCACCGGTTATTGATTAGACGGACTGAATGGGCGTCGTGCCCGGGTTCCGCCGTGCGAGTGCGTGCGGGAGCCGCTTTACATGAAACGTATGCTGTTCAATGCATCGCAAGCCGAAGAGCTTCGCGTTGCGATTGTGGACGGGCAAAAACTTATCGACCTCGACATCGAGACCGCCGGTAAGGAACAACGCAAGTCCAACATCTACAAGGGTGTCATCACCCGCATCGAACCCAGCCTTGAAGCCTGCTTTGTGGATTACGGCTGCGAGCGCCACGGGTTTCTTCCGTTCAAGGAAATCGCACGTTCTTATTACGCCGATGGTAGCGAAGGCGGCCGGGTACGCCCGGGCGAAGCGCTGCGCGAAGGCCAGGAACTGATCGTCCAGGTTGAAAAGGACGAGCGTGGCAACAAGGGCGCAGCCCTGACCACCTATATCAGTCTGGCCGGTCGTTACCTGGTGCTGATGCCCAACAACCCGCGTGGTGGTGGCGTCAGCCGTCGCATCGAGGGCGATGAGCGTCAGGAACTGCGCGCCGTACTCGACCAGCTGGAAACCCCGCAAGGCATGAGCCTGATCGCCCGCACCGCCGCCATTGGCCGCAGCGTGGACGAACTGCAGTGGGATTTGAACTACCTGCTGCAACTGTGGCGCGCCATCGAAGGCGCTGGCGGTGCTCAACCGGGCGCCTTCCTGATCTATCAGGAATCCAGCCTGGTCATCCGCGCCATTCGCGATTACTTCCAGCCTGATATTGGCGAACTGCTGATCGACAAGCTCGATATCTATGAGCAAGCGCGTCAGTTCATGAGCCACGTGATGCCGGGCAACGTCAATCGCGTCAAGTTCTATCAAGACGACGTGCCGTTGTTCTCGCGCTTCCAGATTGAACACCAGATCGAAACCGCGTTCTCGCGCGATGTCACATTGCCGTCCGGTGGCGCCATTGTCATCGACAAGACCGAAGCGCTGTACTCGATCGACGTGAACTCGGCCCGCGCCACCAAAGGCTCGGACATCGAAGAAACGGCACTGCGCACCAACCTTGAAGCCGCCGATGAAATCGCCCGTCAGTTGCGCCTGCGCGACGTGGGTGGCCTGATCGTCATCGACTTCATCGATATGGAAAACCCGAAGAACCAGCGCGAGGTGGAAAACCGCCTGCGCGAGGCGCTGCATCATGACCGCGCCCGCGTGCAGACCGGCAAGATCAGCCGCTTTGGTTTGATGGAACTGTCGCGTCAACGCCTGCAGCCGTCGCTGGAAGAAACCAGCCACATTGCCTGCCCGCGTTGCCATGGCACCGGCTTTATCCGCGGCATCGAATCGTCGGCGCTGCACATCCTGCGCATCATGCAGGAAGAAGCGATGAAAGAAAGCACCGGCGCAATCCACGCGCAAGTGCCGGTCGACGTCGCCACCTTCTTGCTGAATGAAAAGCGCGCTGAACTGTTTGCGATTGAAGCGCGCCTGAAAGTCAGCGCCGTGCTGATCCCGAACATTCATCTGGAAACCCCCAACTACTCGATCACACGTTTGCGTCATGACGACCTGAACAGTGTGGAAGAGCTGCGTCCGTCGTACCGCATGGTCGAAGCGCCGCCGGAAGAAGGCTATCAGCCGCATCAGGCCCGCGAAGAACAAGCGCGTCGCCCGGAAGCCGCGGTCAAGGGCATTACCCCGGCCCAACCGGCTCCGGTGTCCGCACCGCGTGAAGCCGAAGCCGTGGTGGCACCGACTGCTGCACCGACACTGAGCGTCTGGACCCGCATCGCCAACTGGTTCAAGGGTGAACCGGCCATTGCCGAAACACCGGCTCAGGCTGAAACCAAACGTGCACAACCGGCTGGCAATCGTCCGCAACGCAATGGTCGTGATGGTCAGCCGCAAGGCCAGGGCCAGAATGGCAATCGTGGTCGCAACGAACGCGGTGGTCGCAACAACAACGAGCGTGGCGAGAACAAAGGTCCGCGTTCGGAGCGTGAAGAACGCACCGAACGTACCCAAGGCGAACAGCCGCGTCGTAACAACGGTGGTGGCAAGCCGCGTATCGAGGAAGACATCAGCGCCCGCGCCGCCCGTAACGAGCAGCGCAACGAACGCAACCGTGGCGAACGCGGTGAGCGTGGCGAACGTCCGGAACGCGCAGAACGCGCTGACCGTGGCGAGCGCGCTGAGCGTCCGGAACGTAACGAACGCCCGGCCGAAGCCGTAGCGGGCACGCAAGAGCCGCGCGCACCGCGTAACGAGCGTCCGCCGCGTCAGGAACGTGCGCCCAAGCCGGTGCTGGAAGAAAAAGAAGTGCAAGCCGCTGCCGAAACCGCAATCGACGCGGTAACGGGTGAAACGCCGGTTGCGACCACTGAAGGCGGTGAAGGCCGTAGCCGTCGTCGTCGCGGTCGTCGTGATCGTCGTGACCGTCCGGAAAGCAGCAATGTGGAAACCAACGTCAATGGTCTGACCGCTGAAAGCGAAACGGCTGTGGATGCGGGTGAGCCGCAAGTGGCTACGCCAGTCGCGCCGGTTTCGGCTGCGGTGAGCGAAGTGCAATCGGAATGGGCAGCGGCCATCAACGCCGCCAAGCAAGCCAGCGCACCGGCTACCCTGGCCGAAGCGGTTGTTCCGGCTGCGGAAGCTGCGCCCGTTGCGGTGGCGGTACCGGAAGACAAGCCGGCTGCACCGCTTGTTATCGAAGTGACCCCGGCGGTCACCGCGCCGATCGCAGCAGCACCGCTGGAAACGGCTGAGGCTGCAACGGCTCCGGCCGCTCCGGCTCCGGCTCCGGCTCCGGCTCCGGCTCCGGCTCCGGCTGCATCGGGCACCCGTGTGACGCATCTGGATGCTGTGGTGGCTGCGGCCGCTGCGCCGGTCGCGGCTGAAGCCGTGGCGGCAGCGCCGGTTCCGGTTGCGCCGCTGGCGGCTGATCCGGTGATTGCCGCCGTGGTTGAAGTGGCTGCTCCGGTTGCCGCTGCCTCCGCCCCGGTCGTTGCTGCACCGGCAGAGACTGTGGCCGAAGTGGTCGCCGCCTCGCCGTCGCTGCAACCTGGCCTGTTTGACGAAGCACCGGCTGCTGCAAAAGTGGCGGCGCCAGTCGAAGGGGCGGCACCGGCTCCGGCCGCTGAAACGGCTGCGGCCGCCGCGCCGAAAGTTCAGGTCGCAAGCCTGGATGAAGTCGGTCTGGTGATGGTATCGACCCGTGCCGAAGCTGCGCCGGTGGCCGACGCCGCTGCCGCCGCCCCGGCCCGCCGTCGTCGTCGCGATTCGCAAGCCCATGCCGCCCCGGCGGCTGCGGCTGAACCGCTGCAACAAGTCGAGACCGTCGCTGCTGCCGCACCGGTGGCAGTGCAAGCCGTCGAAGTCGAAGACCGTACCCGCCGCAGCGATCACGTTGCTGCGCCGGCACAGTCGGCTGACGAATCGCTGGTGCAGATCGAGACCAAGCCGCTGTAATCGCCACACCGTTTGCGCAACAGTTCGCTGTGTGCGCATCCCGCAAAAGCCGCCTTCGGGCGGCTTTTGTTTTGCCAGGCCCCGCCCTGGTTGCATGGGCTGGAACAGTGCGTCAGGATGGCCACACCCGCCTTTGAGGACGTCGCGCATGAGACTCGACGATTTGTTCCAGCACACCCACAAACTGCCCGCCATGCCCCGTGTGGCCCAGGCTTTGATCGACAGCTTCAGCGCCGATAACGTCGATGTCGATACCTTGATCAGGCAGATTTCGCAGGATCAGGTCATTACCGCCAAAGTGCTGCGGCTGGCCAATTCCGCGGCATTTGGCGCCAGCCGTCGTGTTGGCTCGGTCAGCGACGCGCTCGTGGTATTGGGCTTTAACACCATGCGTACGCTGGTGGTAGCGACGGCGGTGACCGGCGCGTTTGTGCTTGTCCCCGGGCTGGACCGCCGCCGCTTCTGGCGCGAGAGCCTGTGTGTTGCCACGCATTGCCAATGGCTGGCTGACGTCAGCCATAGCCCGGGCGGCCTGGCCTTCAGCACCGGGCTTATGCACAATATTGGGGAATTGCTGCTCCATCTTGCAGCGCCCGAGGCGATGGCCAAAACCGACAAAGCACTGGCAGGCGGGCCGGAGCGCGCGCAGCAGCAGCGCCTGCTGATGGGTGTCGATTACGTTCAGGCCGGAGAAGAACTGGCGCGGCGCTGGAATTTTCCTGAAGAACTGCGCGCCGCAATCCGCTATCAGCATGACCCGGAAGCCCAGCCCCACCCGCTGGCCGACATCCTGCACAGTGCACTGGCTTTGAGCGCGGCCGCCGCCATCGCGAACGAAGACGGTGATCCGCTCGCCGCGCTGCCGGGCGCTTCCGCCGTCCGGTTACACGTAACGCCGGCACAACTTACAGCCGCCCTGCCGCAATTACGCGCGCACCTCAGCGACCTGGAAGAATTATTGCTTTAGTAATAGCAGCACACTTGCCATGCGCTGGCACCGATACAGTCCAGGGGATAACCCTGATTGCTGCATAGTCACCGCGCCCCTACCCTCGGGTCCGCGCAATGATGTGGCCGGCCTGCATGGATGCTGCCAATAAGTACAAAACGTAATCGATAATTTTGATAGCCCCCCAAGGAGTTCTCATATGCAACGCAAGTTCGGCAAGCTGTTCGCAGCACTGGCCTGCACCCTGGCCTTCTCGGCCCCGGTGTTCGCCGCAGGCAAGACCTATCAGGTCGCAACCGACGCCTCGTACGCGCCGTTCGAATCGATGAACGACAAGAAAGAAGTCGTGGGTTTTGATGTGGATGTGCTGACCGCGGCCGCGAGCAAAGCCGGTGTCGAAGTCAAATTCATCAACACCCCGTGGGAAGGCATCTTCGCAACGCTGGCGACCGGCGACCGCGATATTGTTGCTTCCGCCGTGACCATCACGCCGGAACGCAAGCAAACCATGGATTTCACCAATCCGTACTTTGAAGCCAAGCAGCTGATCGCCGTATCGGGCAGCAGCAAGGTCGCCAAATTTGCTGATCTGAAGAACCTGAAAGTGGCAGTGCAGACCGGCACCACCGGTGACGAAGTCGTGCAAAAACTGCTGGGCAAGACCAACCCGAACATCAAGCGCTTTGAATCGACCCCGCTGGCGATCCAGGAACTGTTGTCCGGTGGCGTTGACGCCGTCGTGGCCGATAACGGTGTGGTGATCAACTATGTCGCCAACAACAAGGGCGCCAAGCTGAAGACCATCGACGATGCAACCTTCGCCAAAGAGTACTACGGCTTTGCCGTGCACAAAGGCAACGCTGACCTGCTGGCCAAGCTGAACAAGGGTATCGCCGCCATCAAGGCTGACGGCACCTACGACAAGATCTACAAGAAGTATTTTGGCAAGTAAGCTGTAGACATCACTCCGCGGCCCCGCCGTCAGAGCCAGGAAGCGCATGCCGCAAGGCTGCGCTTCTTTTCATGCTGTACGCCGCTTTTTATTTTTTGCTACGGCCGCGCCGGAAAGACCTGAATCATGGATTTCACCGCCTTCTGGGAACACGCGCAGAAAACTGTTCCCGCCTTGCAAGCCGTCCAGTTGCAGAACATCTGGGAATATCGCCAGATGTTTATCGACGGCACCAAAATGACTTTGCTGATCACGTTTATCGCCGTGATCCTGGGCACCCTGATCGGCTTGTTCGCCGGTATGGCTCGCCTGTCCGACATCAAACATGGCCCGTGGAAATACCCGGTGCGCCTGCTGCTGCGTTGGCCCGCCACCATCTACGTGACCTTCTTCCGCGGCACGCCGCTGTTTGTGCAGATTTTGCTGATCCACTTTGCCGTCATGCCATTGCTGGTGCATCCCACCGATGGCTTGCTGATCTCGGGCGATCTGGCCACCAGTCTGCGCCAGGAATATGGCGCGTTCATGTCAGGCCTGGTGGCGCTAACCCTGAACGCGGGCGCATATATCACCGAGATTTTCCGCGCCGGCATCCAGTCGATTGCGCGTGGCCAGACCGAGGCATCGCGCTCGCTGGGCATGAACTACTGGCAATCCATGCGTTACGTGGTGGTGCCGCAAGCGTTCCGCCGCATGCTGCCGCCGCTGGGTAACGAAGCCATCATGTTGCTGAAAGACAGCTCGCTGATCTCGGTGATCGGTTTTGCCGATCTGGCCTATGCCGCGCGCACCGTAGCGGGCGTGTACTCGCGCTTCTGGGAACCGTATCTGACCATCGCTTTTATCTATCTGATTCTGACGATGGTGATGGCAGCTGGCGTATCGCGGCTGGAACGTCGCTTCCATGCCACCGGCGGTATCCACTAAGCAGTGTTTTGCGCCTGGCCTGACCGGAATCGGGCACGAAAAAAGAGCCACAACCCCAGGGTTGTGGCTCACAAATTCCGGACTTGACCGTGCCATCGCCAAGCCGGTTGGACAGGTACAGCTACACATTGCCAATATGCCCTTGCGGGCCCATCGTCAAACCGCATCTGCGGATCATCCCGATCGCGCATACGTAATTCCGCAACATCCACTACGCGTTCAACGCTACCTGTCAGCCAGCTCATGCGGCCTTCTGTGCATGGCGGGAGATATGCTGTCCAGGGTATGGAACCGCACACCGCCCTACACGCCAGAACGCCACGGGTAGTGGTGAACACGGCATAAAATCAGGCATAACGCCGATCAGACTCAAGCTGCACTGATTTCTGGTTTAACGCGTAACGTTAACCGGGCTGCCGCCCGGTATGGGGATACGTGGCAAAACGCTGGGTGAATTTTTACGCAGTGCAGCATAAAAATCAACGATTTTTTGTAGCTGTTAAATTTTGACTACACGTCAGGGCGCGGACGCGGCCGCGGCGGGTGGGGTTTGCAGGATGTATTTGCGCACGGCCGCGTTGTGCTGGTTAAGGCTCTCCGAGAACTGCGAGCTGCCATCGCCGCGCGAAACAAAATACAAGGCGCGTGAAGTCGCCGGCTGCACCGCCGCCAGCAGCGATGCCTGCCCTGGAAAAGCAATCGGCGTGGGGGGCAAGCCTGCCCGCGTGTACGTGTTGTAGACGCTGTCTGTTTCCAGGTCGACCTTGTGCAACACGCCGCTATAACGCTCGCCCATGCCATAAATCACCGTGGGATCGGTTTGCAGGCGCATCCCGGCTTTCAAGCGATTGAGAAAGACGCTTGCCACCAGCGGCCGGTCCGGCGCATGGCCGGTTTCTTTTTCCACTAACGAGGCAAGGATCAGCGCCTCGTACGGCGTTTTCAGCAACAGATCAGGCGTACGTTGCGCCCAGGCGGCATCCAGCTTTTTCTGCATGCGTTCGTGTGCGTGCGCCAGCAGCTTTAGATCCGAGCTGCCACGATCAACGTGATAAGTATCCGGAAAGAACATCCCCTCCGGCGTCGGCGCATCAATCTTGAGCGCAGCCAGCACTTGCGTGTCTGTCATACCCGCGCTGTCATGGCGGATGGCCGGGTTGTCATCCAGCATCTTGCGGAAGGCACGCCAGTTGGCCCCTTCGATCAAGGTAAAAGAAACGGTAGTGACGTCGCCGTCAGTGAGCTTCTTCAACAATTCGAGCAAGCTCGGCGCGGTAGAAAGCGTGTAGCTACCGGCAATGATATGGCGCTCGGCCCCCGTTACGCGTGACACGACGCGGAACAACAAGGGATTATCGATCACGCCTTGCTGTTCCAGCTGGTCCGCCACCCGGCGCACGCTGCCGGGCCCCAGCTCAAAGTCGAGCGGCACGCTGCGTAAGGGCAGCGGCTGGTTAACGGCGTTATAGACCCAGATGCCTGCCATGATGCTCGCCAGCAGTAACAGCAACAGCACCAGACCAAGAATACGAGCGGTGGGCGAGGCCTTAGGCGTCGGGGCTTGCTTTACCAGTTTCGGACGGGCTTTGTTCTTGTCGGGACGCGGCATGGTTGGTTTTGGCTTCAAAGAATCGTTTTACGGTGTCGACTTCGCGCGTGCGATACATCTGCGGCAAGCTTTTCCACAACAACTTGCCATAGGGCTTATCCACCAGCCGGGTGTCGGCAATCATGAGTATGCCGATATCGGTTTCGTCACGGATCAAGCGCCCTGCCCCTTGCTTGAGCGTGATGGCAGCATGGGGCAGCTGATAATCAACAAAGGCACTGCGGCCGGCTTTATTCATTTGCTCGATGCGCGCTGCCAGCACTGGATCATCCGGCGGCGAGAACGGCAGCTTGTCGATCACCACCAGCGACAATTGCTGGCCCTTGACATCGATGCCTTCCCAGAAAGTCTGGCTGGCCACCAGAATGGCATTGGGCGAGCGACGAAACTGGTCCAGCAGTTCAGTGCGCGAGCCGGTGCCTTGCAACAACACGGGCCATTCCAGCCCATTGTCTTTAAGCAACTGCGTAACCAGCTCGTGCGCCTCACGCATGGCGCGCAATGAGGTGAACAGCAGAAAAGCATGGCCATGCGTTACTTGCAGCAAGGGCCACGCGCGTTCGATCACCTTGCGGGTGAATTCCGGCGCATTAGCATCGGGCATGTTTTGCGGCACATACAACACGGCCTGCTGCTTGTAATCGAACGGGCTATCCCAGGTGGCGGTCTCGGCCTGCCACAGCCCGAGTTCATGCTGAAAATGAGTGAACTTGCCATTGACGGCCAGCGTCGCCGAGGCAAACACCCAGGCGCGTGGATTGGCGTTAAGTTGCTTCTGGAACAGCTTCGCGATATTGAGCGGCGTGGCATGCAGCATAAAGCCGTGGGTGGTGATGTCGAGCCAGTGCACCGCCTCTTCGCTATCGCCGGCTTGCCAGTGTTTGAGCGTTTCGCGTAGTTCCTGGGCGCGCCGGGCCGCGTTCTCGATGCCCTCACCGCGTTCGGCCTGCGCCACCAATAAATCGCGCAGGGTATCGAGCTTGCTGACCATATCCAGCAGCGCTTCGTTATAGCCAGGCAAATCCGCGACCTGATGTTGCGGCACCCGTGCAGACTCGGGCTTGAACACCAGCCGGAAATCACGCACGGCTTTTTCCAGCGCCTCAGACGCCTGCGGCAACTTGACGAAATCCTTGGCCACCACCAGCGCTTCGGTCCGTGCATCGCGTGCCAGTTCGATCAACTGGCCGCTGGTTACGGTCTCGCCAAAAAACAGGCTGGCGACCTCGGGTAGTTGGTGCGCCTCGTCAAAAATGACGGTATTACAGGCAGGCAGCAATTCGCCCGCGCCTTCATCGCGCAACCACACATCGGCAAAGAACAGATGGTGATTCACCACCACCACATCGGCCTCTTGCGCGTCTTTACGCGCCTTCAACACAAAGCATTCTTTGTGATTCGGACAATCGCTACCCAGACAGTTGTCACGCGTCGAAGTAACGTGTTGCCAGATGGGCGCATCTTCCGGCACCCCGGCGCAGCTGGCTTTATCGCCGGACTGGCTGGTTTTGGCGTAACGCTCCACCTTTTGCAGATCGATGATGTCCTCTTTACGCATAAAGCGGCCTTCGTGCCTGGCGCGCTCCAGATGGTAATGACAGACGTAATTGGCGCGGCCCTTAAGCAAGGCCACGGTAACCGGCACTTTGAGTACATCGCGCACCAAGGGCAAATCGCGATGAAACAGCTGGTCTTGCAGTGTCTTGGTGCCGGTAGAGAGTATGGTTTTGCCGCCGCCCATGATGGCAGGCACCAGATAGGCAAAGGTTTTGCCGGTGCCGGTGCCAGCCTCGGCAATCAGCTGACCCTTGGTATTGATGGCTTCTTCCACGGCAAGCGCCATCTCCAGCTGTTGCTGGCGCAACTTGTAGCCGGGAAACGCCTGGCCAAAGGGGCCATCCGTGGCAAAGATTTCCTGAAGGGTCATGATGATTTCAACAATGCGGAACGCGCGATTTTACCAGTCCGCAGCGGCCGCGTACGGCAGCGCGACATAGCCTGGAACAAAAAAACCGGATGCGCAGATTGCGGTGTATGCGTCGCCTTCGGCGGCCAAAAAAAAGCCCCGCAAGCGCGGGGCCTAATCAGCCAATAGATGGAGACACTATGTGGGGCGCCAACCCCAACCAGCGGAGCGCTGGCACTGCGCAGCAATAAATGCAAGCGAGTCTTACGTTTAGTGCGCATAAACAACACTTGGTTCACATCTGTGACTTATTTACGTTTTGTCTGCGTTACGCGGCCGCGTCAAAACGCAGAACCTTGCCGCTCTGGCCCTGGCTCTGCGGACCTAGCCAATACAACAATGCGGGCACCATGGATGCAATCGAAGGCAGATCAGACCACGCTTCGGCCGGATGGGTCTTGGTCCGGTTAGGCGAATGGATCGGACCTGGCACCAGCAAGTTGATACGTAAATTCGGCTGCGCTTCCCATTCATCTGCGGCAATTTCCACCCAATTACGTTGGCCCGCGCGGGAGGCGCTAAAGCCGCCCCAATAGGCTTTGGGTTCCAGCGCATGCGTCTCGCCCAGCACCAGCACCGCTGCGTCGGGTGCTGCGGCCAGCAGCGGGGTCAAAGCCCGTGTCATGGCAAACGGCGCTGCCACATTGACGCGGAATTGCTCGATCCACTCGTCCATTTTCTGATTGGCCAGCGGCGACAGAAAAGCAAACGCCGTGGCGGCATGCAGGATGCCGTCAAGGCGACCAAACTCTTTGCTGATGACCATGCCCAATTGCGCAAATTCGGGTTCGCCCGCTTTGTTCAAATCCAGCGGAATCGCCGCCGGGCGCGGATAGCCCGCAGCTTCGATGGCATCGTAGACGCGCGCCAGCTTCTTCTCATTGCGGCCCAGCAAAATCACCGTCGCACCGTGCGCGGCCAAAGCCATCGCAGCAGCCTCGCCGATACCGCCCCCGGCACCGGTCACCAGAATGACGCGATCCTTGAAGGCCGCTCCGTCAGGCTGAGGGTTTTTCCAGTTCATGCTTGCTGTTCCTTATTTAGCTCAATCATCAGACCGGTCGCCGCCGCAACGCCGCTGCGCACTGCGCCTTCCAGCGTTGCCGGATAGTCGCCGGCGGTATAGTCGCCCGCCAGCCAGACCGTTGCATACGGTGTGGCGTTGGGCGGGCGTTGCAAATCGGGTGTGCACGCAAAAGTGGCACGTTTTTCACTGATTACCCGCTGCCATTGCGGTGCGGGCCAGCCATAAGCGGCGCTCAGTTCTTTGGCGACTTCCGCCGCCAGTTGGGCCTGCGTCCATTGCATATGAGCGCCATGGGCCGAAATCACCACCGCGATCAGCCCCGCTGTGGCATGGGTCTGCTGGCGATCAAAAATCCATTGGCAAACACCGCTGGAACGCCCCAGCATCGGCGCGGGCAACTGGCAGGCGGCATCATATTGGCCGTAGACCGTCACGATGGGCTGGTATGGCCATTGCTGTAACGCGGCTGCAGTGGCCGCCAGAGCGGGCAGGCCTGCGGTGACTGTTTGTAGCCGGTGCGGCGCAACAGCGATCACCACGCCATCAAACTCCCGCTCCGGCGCAGCATCAAGCTGATAAGTCGCTCCGACCTTATTGATGGCGCGCACCATACTTCCACACTGGATCGTGCCGCCATATTGCTCGACAAATCGCGCTGCCGGTTCCGGCCACAGCGCGGAGAAATCGACGCGCGGAAATAACATATGCGAAGCAAAGGCCGGACCACCCAATGAATCGCGCAAAACGTTGAGCAGGACTTGCGCCGAGGCAATTTCAAGCGGGGTGTTCAGGGCAGCGACAGTCAGCGGGCGCCAGAATCGCTCGATCAAATCGAGCGGCTGGCTGCGCGCCTGCAACCAGTCACCCACCGTCCATTCCGGCCGGGTATGCCAGCGCGCCAGTTGCGCTTGCGCCAACGCCCGCACCAGCGCGAGTTTGCCGCTGAAACTCAGGCCCTGCGCGCGGATCAGTCCAAGCAGGCTGTGGAACGGTGCGGGTAGATCAGGGCAACGCAAGCGGAAATCTGGATCAACCTGCAAGTCGAGCGGCATATCGACAAACACAGCGGCCGGATCAACGCCCACTTCGCGCATCAAACCCAGCAAGGTGCCATAGGCGCCCAACAGCAAATGCTGGCCGTTATCCAGTTCGCCTTCGGCCACGTTTACGCGCCGGGCGCGCCCTCCCAGCATTGGCCCGGCTTCGAACACCTGAACCTGGCAGCCAGCCTGGGTCAGGCGCACTGCAGCCGCCATGCCGGCGTAACCACCACCGATCACCGCTACGCGCGCGGCTTTTCTGCTTTGCTTAACCAAACCACCAGGTCCGCCAGGCCAGCCATAATTTCCGGATCGGCGTCAGGCTGAGCCGTTGGTTTAACACATGGGTGACCCCGTCACGCTTGATTTCATCCAGCGTGGCGCGATAGATCGCCGCCATCACCAGGCCGGTGCGTTGATTCTTGCGATCCGCCGCGGGCAGTTGCGCCATCGCTTGCTGGTAGTAATGTTCGGCCCGCTCAATCTGGAACGTCATCAGAGCGGCAAATTGTTCGGTCTCTTTAAAGCTGAGGATGTCGGCGGCGGGCACATTGAACCGTTGCAGATCTTCCACCGGCAGATAGATGCGGCCACGGCGCGCGTCCTCGCCGACATCCCGAATAATATTGGTGAGCTGAAACGCCAGACCCAGGTCGTGGGCATAACGCAGCGTTTTATGGTCGGTATAACCAAAGATTTGTGCAGCCAGTTGGCCCACCACCGATGCCACGCGATAACAGTAGAGCTGCAGGTCCTTGAAGGTGGCATAACGCACCATATCGAGGTCCATTTCCATGCCGTCAATGATTTCGAGCAGCAGTTCACGCGGCATGTCGTAACGCTGTACCGCAGGCAGCAACGCCTTGGTGACCGGGTGCTGCGGTGCACCCGCAAACATATTGTCGACTTCGCTTCGCCACCAGTTGAGTGTGGTTCGCGCCACGTTTTCATCGTGAGTTTCATCGACCACATCGTCGACTTCACGACAAAACGCATACAGCGCCATGATGGCGCGGCGTTTTTCTAATGGCAGAAAACGGAAGCTGTAATAAAAGCTGGAGCCGCTGGCTGCAGCCTTGTCTTCACAATACTGTTCTGGGGTCACAAAGTCGTTCCGGCAAAGATTGGCGGCATTGTAGCGAAAACCGGCCAACCCTGCTTACAGCGCGTGCGCGGACCGACGACATGCTATGCGGCTAAGGCGCGGCGGGGGCTGGCGCGGTGGCCGCTTGCGTTGTGGTGGGCTGCAGCGGAATCCGCACGGTCGACGTCTGACCGGAGAAACCAGGAAAGCTCTGGAACAACGAGCGCGCCAGCAAGGGCAAAGTCCAGTCCAGATCTTGTTGCTGCGAACGATGGATGGCTTTGCCTTCATACAGCTTGGCGAACTGGTTGTTTTGCAGCAAACGGCGATCCGAAATATCCACTGCGAGCGTGCTGGTATAGATGGTGGTCTGCACCGGCTGTACGCCGACGATGCCGGTCTGCGGATAGAACATGGGCGCGTAGAAATATCCGCCACCCAGGTAGCGGCCGTAATACATGTCATAGCCGACCGGGCCCCAGATCGGTTCTTGTGTCACGATCACCTGGCCGTTATCGATGCCATAACTGAGCGCCACCAGCCAGTCGGCATCAGCGGGCACCGCCGCTTGTTGCAAGCCCGCCATGATGAGCTGATTGGCCACCTGCGCTTGCACCTGCTTCTCCAGCAGGCTTTGCGTTTGATTGGCGGTCTGCGCAAACAGGAAACGTTTGCCGTGTACATCGCTGGCAATGTTATGGCGTACAGTCACCTGCGCCACAAACTGCGGCGGGGTACTGGCACAACCGGCCAGTACCACCAGCAATGCCATGAAGACACTCAGATAACTGTATTTTTTCATGATGGCGCCTTTGGAATGAGCAAGTTTCAGCGCGCGATTTTTCCTGGAATGCGCGGCGTATCTACCTTAACGTCTGCGCACTGCGCGCGATGACGCAGCGCATGATCAATCAGCACCAGCGCCAACATTGCTTCAGCAATCGGAGTGGCACGGATCCCCACGCATGGATCATGCCGGCCGGTGGTGGCCATCAGCACCGGATTGCCGGCCTTGTCGATCGAACGGCGTTCTTGCGCAATGCTGGAGGTCGGTTTGACCGCAATGTGCACAACGATATCCTGCCCGCTGGAAATTCCCCCCAGAATGCCGCCCGCGTGATTGCTGGCGAAACCTTCAGGGGTCAATTCATCGCTGTGTACCGAGCCGGTTTGGGCCACGCTATCGAACCCGGCGCCGATTTCGACGCCTTTGACGGCATTGATATTCATCATGGCGTGGGCGATATCAGCGTCGAGACGGTCATAGACAGGTTCGCCCCAGCCTACCGGCACATTCTCGGCAATAACCGAAATTTTGGCGCCAACTGAGTCACGCTGGGCGCGGATCTCGTCCATATAGGCCTCAAGCTGCGGCACGATGGCATTGTCGGGTGCGAAGAATGGATTGGTCGGCACATCTTCCCAACGCTGGAACGGAATCTGGATATGGCCAAGCTGGCTCATAAATCCACGGATCTCAACGCCGTACTGTTCTTTGAGCCACTTTTTGGCGATGGCGCCGGCCGCGACACGTACCGCGGTCTCGCGCGCCGACGAACGACCGCCACCGCGATAGTCGCGTATGCCGTATTTGTGCCAATACGTGTAATCGGCGTGCCCAGGACGGAAGGTCTCGGCGATTTTGCCGTAATCCTGGCTGCGCTGATCCTGGTTGCGGATTAACAGCGCAATTGGCGTACCGGTGGTTTTGCCTTCGAACACGCCGGACAAAATTTCTACGGTATCGGGTTCTTTGCGTTGGGTGACGTGGCGCGAAGTGCCAGGTTTGCGACGATCCAGTTCGACCTGTATGTCTTCAACCGACAGTTCCATCCCCGGAGGGCAACCATCAACCACACAACCAATCGCAGGGCCATGCGACTCACCAAACGAGCTGACGCTGAATAACAGACCAGTAGAATTGCCCGACATTACCTCTCCTGAAGGCGTGTATGACGCCCGTGTGCTTGACCGGATAGATCGGCGATTTTAACACGGTGTCCGCGGCACGCGTCGGGCGCATGCGGCTGTGTTTTTCC
>NZ_BAAIHC010000044.1:0-19633 GCF_054652575.1 Silvimonas sp. JCM 19000
AAGCGGTCAAAGGTTTGTTCAGCGCAAGCCGAACATCAAAAATGCGCCGCAGGCTAAGCAGTTAAAGATTTTCCAGACACCGGCCAAAACATCAAACCAAGCGCCACAAGCCCAAGCAGTTTAAGGTTCACCAACCACCCCCCAAAAAACCCCGCCCACCCGCTATGCCCACCAAACCCAAATACCTCCTCGCCTTCGACCAGGGCACCACCAGCTC
Organism: Silvimonas sp. JCM 19000; assembly: GCF_054652575.1. NCBI lineage: Bacteria > Pseudomonadati > Pseudomonadota > Betaproteobacteria > Neisseriales > Chitinibacteraceae > Silvimonas > Silvimonas sp. JCM 19000. The sequence continues at coordinate 218 of NZ_BAAIHC010000044.1, forward strand.
CCGTGCCATCGTCTTCAACCACCAGGGCCAGATCGTCCAACGCGCCCAACGCGAATTCCGCCAGATCTACCCTCAACCCGGCTGGGTGGAACATGATCCGCAAGAAATCTGGGGCAGCCAGGTTGCCGTGGCCGCACAGGCCATCGCCATGGCCGGGCTGCAGGCCAGCGATATTGCCGCCATCGGCATCACCAACCAGCGCGAAACCACGCTGCTGTGGGATCGGGCCAGCGGCCAGCCGCTCTACAACGCCATCGTCTGGCAAGACCGCCGCACCGCCGCCTGGTGCGATCAACTCAAAGGTGATGGCCATGCCGATCTGGTCAAAAGCAAAACCGGCCTGCCCATCGACGCCTATTTCTCCGCCTCCAAACTCAAATGGTTACTCGACCACATTCCCGATGCGCGCCGCCGCGCCGAGCAGGGCGAGCTTGCCTTCGGCATCGTCGATAGCTGGCTGATCTGGAATCTCACCCAGGGTCAGAACCACCTGACCGACGTCTCCAATGCCGCACGTACCATGCTGTTCAATATCCACACGCTGCAATGGGATGACGATCTGCTCAAACTGTTCGACATTCCGCGCGCAGTACTGCCGCAGGTGCGTGGCTCCAGCGAAATCGTCGGCTACACCCGCAACGTGGTCCCCGGTGGCGTGATTGCGCTGGCAGGCATTGCCGGCGATCAGCATGCAGCCTTGTTTGGCCAGCAATGCACGCAGCCGGGCATGGTCAAGAACACCTATGGCACTGGCTGTTTCTTGATGATGAACACCGGCAGCCAGCCAGTGCCCTCGCAACACAATCTGCTCAGCACCATCGCCTGGCAAATCAATGGCCAGACCACTTATGCGCTGGAGGGCAGCATTTTTACCGCCGGGGCGGTGATCAAATGGTTGCGCGATGGCCTCGGGCTGATCCGCCATGCCAGCGAGATCGACGCGCTTGCGCGCAGCGTGCCGGATACCGGTGGTGTTTATCTGGTACCGGCATTTGCCGGACTCGGTGCGCCGCATTGGAACGCGCATGCGCGGGGCAGTCTGTTTGGCGCCACCCTGGGCACCACCAGCGCTCATATCGCCCGCGCCGCACTCGAAAGCATCGCTTTCCAGACGCTGGATGTGCTGGATGCCATGTGCGCCGATAGCGGCATGCGGGTGCGTGAATTGCGCGTTGATGGCGGGGCCACCGGCAGTGATTTGTTGCTGCAATGTCAGTCCGATCTGCTGCAACTTGATGTGATCCGGCCGCAAGTCACGGAAACCACCGCGCTGGGTGCGGCCTATCTGGCTGGCCTGGCCGTGGGCTACTGGAACGATCTGCCCGCCTTGCAGGACCAATGGCAGCTGGAGCGGCGCTTTAGCGCGCAAGCGGCGCCCGAAGACGTCAAGCGACGAGTGGCAGAGTGGCAACGTGCGATACACGCTGCAGTCAGTTGGGCCAACGCGGGCTGATCCTTACGGCCGATGTGGTGCGCGTTGTGGTCCGGCATAGTGCCGCCCGCGTGCTGCATGGCGATGGCAAACCCGCGTCGATGCAGGCCAGCGCGGCGTGGTATGCCGCTTGCTTGGATGTTGCTGTGCACCATCCGGGCGGCGAGACGTTAGATGCAATGCCGATACCCGGCACGTTTTAAAGGGATTGCGCGGGGATATCCCTAATGCGGATTTCCACGGTATTTCTGATTTCGTAAGCTGATTTATAAAGGGGCGATCGCAGCATACCCGGCTGCGTTCCCCCGGATTGCGCGCTGCAAGGTCCGGGCCACTAGCTGGATACCCACCACGCGAAGGACAGTAAATGATGATCGCGCCCCCGTTTGAACCCTTGTCCATCCCCCGCCGCAAGCTGGTGGTGGCCAACTGGAAAATGCACGGCAACCTGGCCATGGTGCGGCAGGATGTGCCGGTTCTGGCTGAGCATGCCCTGGCCGGTGTGCCGCTGATGCTGGCGCCGCCAGCACCCTATCTGGGCGAAGTCGGCCGCTATGCCCAGGGCAGCCAGCTGCATCTGTGCGGCCAGGATGTGGCCGAAGTCAGCGATGGCGAACGCACCGGCGAGTGGTCGGCCAGCATGCTGGCTGATCTGGGTTGCTGCCACGCGCTGGTCGGGCACTCCGAGCGGCGCCAGTTTCATTACGAAGACGACCGCCTGATCGCCGCCAAAGCCCGCGCCTGCTTGCGCGCCAGCATTACCCCCATCGTCTGCATCGGCGAAAGCCGGATTGCGCGTGACGCTGGCCAGACGCAAGAAGTTTTGCGGCGCCAGCTGGCCAGCCTGCTGGATTGCGGCGCCTGGCGCGGCGCGTGGATAGCCTATGAGCCGCTGTGGGCCATCGGCAGCGGCGAGGCCGCCACGCCGCAAATGGCGCAAGACGTGCTGGCTTTTATCCGCAATCTGATAGCGCAGCAAGACCCGGTCATTGCACGCTCGATGCCGCTGTTGTACGGCGGCAGCGTCAAACCCGACAACGCCGCGTCCTTGTTTGCCATGCCCGATATCGACGGTGCGCTGGTCGGCAGCGCCTCGTTGCAGACCGAATCGTTATTGCAGATTTATGCCGCCGCGATCGAAGCCGATGCCGTTATTCCGAGGGATGCGCAACCGGTGCATACAGCGTTACATAGCATCTGAACCGAGAGGATACGCATGACCAGTTTTGCCGAATTCATCCAGCAGCAAACGGGCCGCGGCGAGCGCGCCGATCTGGGCCTGTTGCTCAATCAATTTGCCAGCGCCTGCAAAAGCATAGGCAGCGCCATCAACCGTGCCGCGTTTACCGGGGCCAGCGGCGTCAGCAACACCGACAATGTGCAGGGCGAACATCAAAAGAAACTCGACATCATCTCCAACGATTTGATGATCGGCTGGACCCAATGGGGCGGCCATGCCGCAGCGATGGTGTCAGAAGAACTGGAAGCGATGTACAGCCTGCCGTCCGGACTGCAACGCGGGCGCTATCTGCTGGCGTTTGATCCGCTGGATGGCTCGTCCAATGTGGACGTCAATATTTCGGTGGGCAGTATTTTCAGCGTGTTGCTCGCGCCTGATCAAAGCCGCGCCGCGCGCGCGGAAGATTTTTTGCAGCCCGGCACGCAACAAGTGGCCGCAGGTTATGCGCTCTATGGCCCGTCCACCATGCTGGTGCTGACCACGGGCGCGGGTGTCAACGGTTTTACCCTCGACGCGGCCACCGGCGAATTCATGCTCACCCATCCGAATATGCGCATCGAGCCCGACACGCGCGAATTTGCCATCAATGCCTCCAATATGCGGCATTGGGAAGCCCCGGTGCAGCGCTATATCGATGAATGCCTGGCGGGCAAAGAAGGTCCGCGTGGCGACAATTTCAATATGCGCTGGGTGGCCTCGATGGTGGCCGAAGTGCATCGCATCCTGCTGCGCGGCGGCGTGTTCATGTACCCGCGCGACAACCGCGATCCGGCCAAACCGGGCAAATTGCGCCTGTTGTACGAAGCCAATCCGATGTCGTTTATCGTCGAACAAGCGGGCGGCGCCAGCAGCACCGGCACCCAGCGCATTCTTGAATTGCAGCCCGACCATATCCACCAGCGCGTTGCCGTGATGCTCGGTTCGCGTAATGAAATCGAACGCATCGTTAGCTACCACCGCACGTAACCGTCTACCCAAACATCGAATCGGGGATTTGCAATATGGCACTGGTTTCCATGCGTCAACTGCTCGACCACGCAGCCGAGCATCAATACGGTTTGCCCGCGTTTAACGTCAACAATATGGAGCAGATGCGCGCCATTATGGAGGCGGCCGATCACACCAACAGTCCGGTGATCGTGCAGGCTTCGGCCGGGGCGCGTGCGTATGCGGGCGCGCCGTTTCTGCGCCATCTGATGCTGGCGGCGCTGGAAGAATTTCCGCATCTGCCGGTGGTCATGCACCAGGATCACGGCGCCAGCCCGGCGGTGTGTTTGCGGTCCATCCAGCTGGGATTTTCTTCGGTCATGATGGACGGCTCTTTGCATGAAGACGGCAAGACGGCCACCGATTTTGAATACAACGCGCGTGTGACCCGCAGCGTGGCCGAATTTGCCCATGCCTGTGGCGTGTCGGTGGAAGGCGAACTGGGGGTGCTGGGCAGTCTGGTTACCGGCATGGCCGGCGAAGAGGACGGCGCGGGCGCGGAAGGCAAGCTGGATCATTCGCAATTGCTGACTGATCCGGAAGAAGCCGCCCGCTTTGTCGAAGCCACGCATGTGGATGCGCTGGCGATTGCGATTGGCACCAGCCATGGCGCGTACAAATTCTCGTCACCGCCTACCGGCGAAACGCTGTCGATAGACCGCGTCAAGCTGATCCACGCGCGTTTGCCGCATACCCATCTGGTGATGCACGGTTCGTCGTCGGTGCCGCAGGAGTGGATCAAGATCATCAACGAATACGGTGGTGATATCGCGCCGACGTGGGGCGTGCCGGTGGAAGAAATCGTGCAGGGCATCAAGCACGGCGTGCGCAAAGTCAATATCGATACCGATTTGCGCATGGCCGCCACCGGCGCCATCCGTCGTGCCTTTGCGCAGAATCCGTCCGAATTTGACCCGCGCAAATACCTCAAGCAAACCATTACGGCCATGCGCGACGTCTGCATCGAGCGCTACGTGGCTTTTGGCGCCGCCGGCCACGCAGGCGACATCAAACCGATCTCGCTGGAAAAAATGGCCACACGCTACGCCCAAGGCGAGCTGTAAACGCATAGGGTGGGTCTAGACCCACCCCTCAAAGCCGCATATTCGGGCGTTGCTGCTCGGTTGTGCCACTTTGCATGGGGGATCTATACCCACCCCTCAAGGCCGCATATTCGGGCGTTGCTGCCTGGTTATGCCACTTTGAAGGGTGGGTCTGGACCCACCCTATGGCGCATCGCGCTACATACGCAGTTGTATGTTCCGCGGCATCTGCATTAGCAAAATCTATTGCGCTCAACCCATCGTCAGTCCGCGCCAGAATTGGTCCTTGATTTTGTAAATTTGTAACTATAACCATGTCAGTAGCCTGGACGTGACACGTAGCGCTTGCCGCGGCAAGTGACTCCCGCTTTCACTGATATGCGTGCAGCAGGCCCCTTGTTCATCTTTATGATGAAGGAGCTGGTATGCCTGCAACGCTCAATTATCCTGGCGTCTATATCCAGGAACTGGGCAGTGGCGTCGCCACCATCACCGGTGTCGCTACGTCCATCGCCGCTTTTGCCGGGTCCGCCCCGCTTGGGCCGGTCAATAAAGCGGTCGATCTGTTCAGCTTTGCCGATTACGAACGCACGTTTGGCGGGCTCGATCCGGATTCCGAAATGAGCTACGCCATTCGCCAGTTTTTTCAGAATGGCGGCACGGAAGCTTTTGCCATCCGCGTTGTAAAAAGCGCCACCCAGGCCACCACGGCGCTAAGCAACGGCACCATCGACGTACTGCAAGTCAACGCGGTCGATGCCGGTAGCGCGGGCAATGGCGTGCTGGTGACCGTGGATTACGGTACGGCCATTCCGGCCAGCAGCTTCAATCTGAGCATCGTGCGCACGGCCGACAACGCCGTGGAAACATTCAATAACTTGTCACTGAATTCGGCCGATGCGCGTTATGCGCTGGATCTGGTCAATGGCGTATCGCAGATCGTGCAGCTATCGCGCAGCGTGCCCGCCGCCACGCTCACCGCCTTGCCCGCTGGCACCACGCGCAGCGGCACGCTGGCTGATCCGCCAGTGGGGCTGAATGCCACGCACAAGGAATTCCAGGTCAGCGTTAACGGCAAGGCGCCGGTGACGGTGGATCTGACCTTGCCCGCCGACGGCGCCAGCCTGGCGGCGCTGGCCACGGCCATTACCACGCACGTCAAAGCGGCGGCGGCCGGGCGCAACGAATACGCGCTGTTTGAAGCCAGCGCCACGGGCGGCGTGCTCACGCTCAAGTCGGGCGTGGCAGGCGAGTTGTCCTCGGTACGCGTGCTGCCCGGCATCAGCAATAACGCCACCGGCATCCTCAAGCTGGGCAGCGAAAACGGCGGCGCAGATGTCGATGCCGCCGCCGGAATCCGCCCGACCGCAGCGGCCCGCTATCTGGCCGGTGGCGGCGAGGTGCCTTATGCGGCGGCTGATCTGTACGGCGCATTTATCGGTGATCGCGCCTTGCGCACCGGCATCTATGCGCTGGAAAGCGTCGATCTGTTCAATTTGCTGTGCCTGCCTGGCGTCACCGATACCGGTGTGCTTAACGATGCCGTGGCCTATGTGCAGGAGCGCCGCGCGTTTTTGATCATTGATGCGCCGCCCAGTGCGGTCAAACCGGCCGATATGGTCAGCATCATGAGCGGTACCGCGCTGCCCAAATCCAGTTACGCCGCGGTGTACTACCCATGGATCTACATCGCTGACCCGCTCAAGAACGGCAAGCTGCGGCTGAGCGCACCGTGCGGCACGGTGGCCGGTTTGTTTGCGCGCACCGATGCCGACCGCGGCGTGTGGAAAGCCCCGGCCGGCACCGAAGCCAGCCTGGTCGGGGTGCAAGCGCTCAGCTACGCGCTAACCGATCGGGAGCAAGGCACGCTCAATCCGCTGGGTTGCAATGCCTTGCGCACCTTTCCGGTATTTGGCGCGGTGTCGTGGGGTGCGCGCACCTTGCGCGGCGCCGATCAGATGACCGATGACTACAAATATGTGCCGGTGCGGCGGCTGGCTTTGTTCCTTGAAGAAAGCCTGTACCGCGGCACGCAGTGGGTGGTGTTCGAGCCGAACGACGAGCCCTTATGGGCGCAGATCCGGCTGAATCTGGGCGCGTTCATGAACACCCTGTTCCGCCAGGGCGCGTTCCAGGGCAAAACCCCGCGCGATGCTTACCTGGTCAAATGCGACAGCAGCACCACCACGCAGAACGATATCAACCGAGGCGTGGTGAATATCCTGGTGGCGTTTGCACCGCTCAAGCCCGCTGAATTTGTGGTGATCAGCATTCAGCAACTGGCCGGTCAGTTGCAGGTTTAAAAGGGACGTAACCATGGCTCAGTTCAGCGTCAGTGCGCAGCGTTTTGATCCGTACAAGAACTTCAAATTCCGCATCAAATGGGATGGCCATTATGTGGCGGGCGTCAGCAAGGTGTCGGCGCTCAAACGCACCACCGAAGTGGTCAAACACCGCGAAGGCGGCGACCCCAGCAGTAGCCGCAAATCGCCCGGCCGTACCGAATACGACGCCATTACGCTGGAACGCGGCGTGACCCACGACGCCGATTTCGAGCGCTGGGCCAACAAGGTGTGGAACTACGGCAACGGCCTGGGCGCCGAGGTGTCGCTCAAGGATTTCCGCAAGGATCTGATCATCGAGTTGTACAACGAAGCCGGGCAATTGGTGCTGGCGTACAAGGTGTTCCGCTGCTGGGTCAGTGAGTTCCAGTCACTGCCTGATCTGGACGCCAATGCCAACGCCGTGGCCATTGCCCGCATCAAGCTGGAAAACGAAGGCTGGGAACGCGATTACGAAATCGCCGAGCCGAGCGAGCCCAGCTTTACCGAACCCGCCTGACGTGGTACTGCGCAGGGATATCACATCGTGACGCTGACTGCTCTCGACTGGCTGGATACGTGGGAACGCAGCCAGAGCCTGGCCGCACCGCTGCGGCCGTGCGCCTTGCTGGCGCCGCTGTTGCCCGGTGGCCAGGTTGCGGCCGAACAATTGCCGCTGGGCTGGCGGGATCGGCAACTGCTGCAATTGCATACGGCGTTATTCGGCCCGGCCTTGCCGGCCACGGTGGCGTGCCCGGCCTGCAATGAGCGGCTGGAACTGGCGCTCGATTGCCGTGCCTTGCAACTGGATGCGCCCGCCCAGATACCGCAGGAACTGAGCGTGGAATGGCAAGGCGAGCGCATCAGTTATCGCTTGCCCGACAGCCGCGATCTGGCCGCGATGCAGCATGAGCCTGACAGCCTTAGCGCCCAGGCCAGACTGTTGCAGCGCTGTGCGCCAGCGGCGCTGCCTTTGCCCGAAGCAGCGCGCGAGGACATTGCCGCCGCCATGGCCGCGGCCGACCCGCAGGCTGCCACGGTGCTTGATCTGCAATGCCCCGCTTGCGACGAGCATTGGGATGAAGTGTTTGATATCGGCGTCTATCTGGATGATGCGCTCGGGCAATGGAGCGAGCGCTTGCTCGATCAGGTGCATGTATTGGCGCAAGCCTATGGCTGGAGCGAAGCGCAGATTCTGGCGCTGAGCCCCCACCGGCGCGCGCGCTATCTTGCGCGGGTGCTATCGTGAGCGCGCATCTGGCCTTGCTGGCACGCCGCGCGCTGCAACCGGCGGCGATCCGGCCCCGCGCCTTGTCGCGCTTTGAGAGCGAAGCCCAGGCGGCTGCCGGTTTTGAAATCCACTCTGCCGAAACCGAGGCGCCCGTCGCCGCGCAGCCCGCACCGCCCACACGCGAGATGCCGTCGGTGGCAATGCAAGCAGCGCCCAGCCCCGCGCTGGATGCGGCGTATGCGCCGCCCGAATCACGCCTGCCGTTGCCACCGCTTGCGCCGCTGCTCACCGCCGCCATGCCCGAGCCGAACACGTCGCAGGGTATTCCGCTCGTCAGCGCCCCGGCACAAACCCCGGCCGCGCCAGGGTCAGCGTCTGATCCGGCGCTGCCCGCCGTGCCGCCGCTGATTGAACGCATCGTCGAGCGCATCGAGGCCGTGCCCATCCAGCCCACCGCCGTGCTGCAAGCGGTCGCCGCCGCAGCGCCGCTGCCCACAGATCAGACCGAGCCTGCGACTGCCGTCAGCACAGCGCATATCGAACATCACACCGAGCGGCTTACCCTGGTCGAGCCGCGCTTGCTCAATGCCGGCAACAGCAACCTGGCGGTCAGCGCGCCGCAGACCGAAGCCGCGCCGGGGCCGAGCATAGAAATCAGCATCGGCCGCATCGAAATCCTGCCCGAACGCGCCGTACCCGCTGCCGCCAACCAGGCGGCCGCCACCGCGCCCAAACCCGCGGCGCAATCGCTGGATGACTATCTGCAAACTCGCAGCGGGAGACGCGCATGACCACCGCGCTAGGGATGGCGGCCACCGCGGCCGTGTTGCAGCAAATCATCCAGAACGGGTTTAGCGCCATCAAGCTGGATGACTTGCTGGGCGTGCAGACCATCAACGTCAGTTGCATTGCGCCGGAACGGATTTCGGCCGACAGCGAGATCGATCAACTCAATCTGTTTTTGTATAACCAGATGCGCAATCCCGGTTGGTTTAACCAGGACTTGCCCAGTCGCGATGCGCGCGGCGACCGCATCAGCAATCCGCCGCTGGCGCTGGATCTGCACTTTTTGCTGGGCGCGTATGGTGTGGCCGATTTTCATGCCGAAGCCATGTTGGGCGTGGCCATGCAGACCCTGCATGACACCCCCGGCCTTGGCCGCGATGCCATCCGCGCTGCACTCAAGCCCGATGCCAGCAAGCCGGATATTCCCGGTCAGTTGCAGCTGGCCGGGCTGGCGGAGCAGATTGAACAGTTGCGCATCGTCGCGCTAAATCTGACGGATGACGAACTGTCGCGCATCTGGGCCGCATTGCAGACGCCCGCACGGCCGAGCGCGGCGTATGTGGTCAGCGTTTTGCTCACGCAAACGCCACGCAGCACGCGCACACCGTTGCCGGTGCGGCGGCGCAATCTGTACGTGGTGCCGCTAAGCGCGCCGCGTATTGATCAGGTGATGGCGGGCAGCAGCTTGAGCGAGCCCATCCTGCCGGACAGCGTGCTCAACGTCAGCGGCACGCAGCTGGATGCGACCACGCTGAGTGTGCTGGTCAACGGCGATGAATACGCCAGCGCCGTCACGCATGCCGATCGCGACACGCTGAGCTTTGGTCTGGCGCTGCCTGCGCCCACGCCCGGCATCCCCGCCACCTTGCGCGCAGGGGTGTGCACGCTGCAGATTGTGCACCCGATGTTTATGGGTACGCCGCCGCAAGTGCAGGGCGGGCAGGAATCCAATCTGGCCGCCTTTGTACTCAACCCGGCGGCGAGCTTTGCCGTGCAAGCGGGCGCCAGCAGCAGCGTGATCGATGGCGTGACTTATCGCAGCGGCGTCATCACCGCCACGGCGGTGCCACGCATCGGCAATCGGCAGCGCGTGCGGCTGTTGCTCAACCAGATCAATCCGCCAGCAGGGCATGCGCCGCGGGCCTACAGTTTCAGCGCCAGCGCGGGCAATGGCATTGTCGCCCCGGCGGATAGCACCGCCAGCGTCAACATTGAATTCCAGCAAATCGTGCAGGGGAGTTATCTGGCGCGCTTGCAGGTGGATGCGGGCATCAGCCCGTTGACCTTGGGCGCGGATGGCCAGTTTGCCGGGCCGGTGCTTACGCCATGAGTGCCAGCCGCGATTTTGCTGCCAACCAGCGCGCGCTCGATGCCGCGCTGAGCGATCTGGCGCTGTATTTAAAGGCGCGCCGGGATGGCAGTTCTCCGTTGCCGCCCACTTGGCGCATCACGCCACCGGCGCTGGAACGCCTGGCGCAACGACTGGGCCTGAGCCGCTTTGAGCAAGAAATCATCATGCTCGCGGCCGGGGCCGAACTCGATACTGCCATCCAGACCTTGCTGACCCAGTTGCACGGCGATGCGCAAAAAGCGTGGCCGACCTTTGCGTTGGCCTTGGCCACCCTGCCGGAGCCGGATTGGGCCGCCATCACCCCGGTGGCCCGCTTGCGCCGCTGGCAATTGCTGCAGGCGGCGGGCAGTGGCAGCGCCTTGCAAGCGCGGCTGGTGCTGGATGAAGCGGTGCTGCATCAGGTGGCCGGGCTCAGTTATCCCGAGCCGCGGCTCGAACCGTGGATTACCCCGCAAAGCGTGCCGACTGCCCAGGTGGCCGATGCCGCCATCAATGCGCTGGGTGCGCGTTGGCAGAGTGCCGCCAGCCTTGCCAGTGCGCCGGTGGCCCGGTTTGATGATGCCGATGGCGAGGCCCTGGTGGTGCAACTGGCCAGTCAGCTTGATCTACGCTTGTACCGTTTGCGTCCCGATCTGCTGCCCGGCCACCACGCCGAGCTTGATGCGCTGGCCCGACTGTGGGAGCGCGAAGCCTTGCTGCGCAACGCCGTGCTCTGGGTCGAACTGGATCATCCCGAACCCGCCCAGGCGCTACGTCTGGGGCATTGGCTGGATGAGTTACAGGGTCTGGTCATCATCACGGGCGAGGGCACGCTTGCGCTGCGGCGCAGCCAGTGGCCGCTGGAATGGCATGGCGCCGATGCGGGCAGTCGGCATCTGCATTGGCAGGCCGAACTCGGCGCCGAAGCCGTCGGCAAACTGAACGGGCGGCTGGGCCATATCGCCGAGCAATTCCAGTTGCCCGCCAGTACCATCGGCCGTCTGGCGCGCGAATGGCAGGGCACGCCCACGCGCGACCCGGACGCACTATGGCAAGCCTGCCGCAGCGAGGCGCGGCACGATCTGGAACAACTGGCCGAGCGCGTGCAAAGCAATGCCCACTGGGACGATCTGATCTTGCCGCACAGCACGCTGCTGACGCTGCGCACGCTGGCGGCACAAGTGCGGCAACGCACCACGGTGTATCGCGAATGGGGTTTTGCCCAGCGTGGCGGGCGCGGCCTGGGCATCAGCGCCTTGTTTGCCGGCACCAGCGGCACCGGCAAGACGCTGGCGGCCGAAGTGCTGGCCAATACGCTGCAACTGGATCTATACCGCATCGACCTGGCGGGCCTGGTCAGCAAATACATCGGTGAGACCGAAAAAAACCTGGCACGCGTGTTTGCCGTGGCCGAACGCAGCGGGGCCATCCTGTTGTTTGATGAAGCCGACGCGCTGTTTGGCAAACGCAGTGAGGTGCGCGACAGCCATGATCGCTATGCCAATCTGGAAGTCAGCTATCTGTTGCAACGCATCGAAACCTATCGCGGCCTGGCGATACTGACCACCAATCTCAAGCAATCGATCGACACTGCGTTTCAACGCCGACTGCGCTTTATTGTGCAGTTTCCGTTTCCGGACACCGCAGCGCGCAGTGCCATCTGGCAACGCGTGTTTCCGCAGCACGCGCCCTTGCTGGATATCGACGTCGCCAAGCTGGCACGGCTGTCCTTATCGGGCGGGCATATCCGCAATCTGGCGCTGAATGCGGCGTTTCTGGCGGCGGAAGAAGCCAGCGCCATAGGCATGCGCCATTTGCGCAGCGCCGCCGAAGCCGAGTTTGCCAAACTGGAAAAACCGTTGCCGCTGGCCGAAGTAGGGGATTGGGCATGAAGCCGCGCGCCGCCGCCCCTTCCGCGCGCATCAATCTGCGTATCGGCAGCCTGGCGCTGCCGGGGCTGAGCGTGCGTGACGGTCAACGCCTGGCGCGGGCGTTGGAGCAGGAGCTGAGCCGCTTGCTGGCGACCCAGGCGTTGCCCACGCAAGGCTATGCCCGCGAGCGCCTGCAATTGCCGCGCCTGTCGCGTCGCGCCCACGAACGTCCCGAGCACACCGGCACGCGCCTGGCCCGCTTGATTGCTACCCGCTTGTTTACGCCCCCCGCGCCGGAGGCCGAGCATGGCTGATCGCGCGCCGGCCCAGATCGCCGAAAATCCGGCCAGCCACGCCGCCACGCGCAACCTGTTGTTGCAGCGTAAATGTGCGTGCGGCGGCAATGCCGGGGGCGGCGGCGAATGTGACAGCTGCGCGGCCGCGCGCCAGGAGGGCGGCACGCTGCAACGGCATAGCCACGGCACGGCATCCCGTTTGCAGGCAGGCATTCCGCATTCGGTCACCGACACCCTCAGCCGTCCCGGCCGCCCGCTGGATGCCGATACGCGCAGCTTTATGGAAAACCGCTTTGACAGCGATTTTGGCAGCGTGCGCATCCACAACGACAGCGCCGCGGCGCAATCGGCGCGTGATGTGTCGGCGCACGCGTATACCGTCGGCAACAACGTGGTGTTTGGCGATGGCCAGTACCAACCGCACAGCGACAGCGGCCGCCATTTACTGGCGCATGAACTGGCGCACACGCTGCAACAGCAAGGCTTGCAGCGCGCGGGGATCAGCAATCTGGCCGATCAAGGCCCGGATTATCAGCGCATGGAACACGAGGCCGACCACGCCGCTGACCATGTGATGCGCGGCATCAGCCTGCCGCGCGGTTTGCTCAGCCAGGGTGGCTTGCGCCTGTCACGCGTGCCCAATGGTAAAGGCAAACCGCCGGCCCCGGCCGCGACCGAAGCCGGCGCCACGCCGGTGCCCGACGAGAAAAATCCAGACAAGGGTCCGGGTTTTACCGTGGCCTACAACACCGAATCGCGCAACCGCAGTTTCGAGTTACACAGCAGCGACGAACCGGTGCCGATTGAAGGCAAAGTCGACAAGAAAGAGGCCGAATACACCGTCGCCAAACTGGTGTTGCCGCCGCAAAAAGGCCCCGATGCGCTGGCGTTTTACAAAACGCCGTATCGGCCGCTGAAGACCACGTTTGAATGGGATGGCGCCAAGCCCCGGCCCGCCGACAAGTTCAAGATTGCGCGCGACCCCACCGCCACCTTGCAGAAAAACTGGCTGGGCAAGTTTAACTACAAGGCGGGCAAAGACGCCGACAAGCGCTGGAATGAAGTGGGCGGCAAAAAGAATTTTCCGGAAATCCCCACCGGCCCCACCTGCCAGGTCGACCATATTCAGGAACTGCAGGTGAACGGCGACAACAGCGCGCAAAACCTGCAATTGCTGGATGCGCTGGACAACGGGTCCAGCGGCAGCCTGATCTGGCAGCAGATTTCCACGCTGGCGAATATGGCGCTGGAAGACGCCACCGCCACGCTGGGCAAAAAGAACAAGCCCAAGCTGGTGACGCTGCATTTTCAGAGTGTGGATATGCAGGGCGCGCCCACCAAAGGTCTGTGTTACGACTTGGGCAAACGCTTTGCCGACCCCAGCATCACCAAAGAAAGCGGCGCGGCCACCATCGATTTCGACATGCTGGTGTTGGGCAATGTGGTCAAGCTCAAGCTGCCGGGCACCGCGGACAAAATCGTGCCGTTTACCGGCGTGAACGCCGGGGCCGCCAATGTGCTGAAAGGCCTGACGCTGGTGTCGATTGAGCGCGATCTGAAAGGCAAGGGCGGCGATCGCATCCACGCCAGCATCGATGCCGAAAAATTCCGCATGAAAAAGGGCAAACCGGGCGGTGACTTCACCATGAAGTTGGGGCCGCAGCGCGATCTATTGCTGCCCAAAAACCTGTTAGGCCAGCCGTTTACTTATGAATATGTCGGCATGAGCCCCGGCAAGTTAACCAGCCTGAGTATCGATGGTGACGGCATCAAGGCCGAGGGCACGCTCAAGCCCAGTCTGCCCTTGTTGCCCGAGCTGAAAGTAGCCATCGACAGCACCGGTTTTAAAGTCACCAGCGCGCTGGACCCGGCCAAGCTGAAGCCGCCGTTCCCCGGCGTAAAAGTGACCGAGGCATCGTTGTCGGTCTTGCTGGCGCCCGAATTCCGCCCCGAAGGCAATCTGGCGTTTGCCTTTGGCGGCGCCAAAACCGTGGCGGACCTGAAGCTGAAAGCCACCGCCGACGCCAATGGCCTGGTGCTGCGTGGCGATCTGTTTGTGTATGTGCCGGGCCTGGACAGCACCAAGGGCGAAGTCACTTACCAGGGCGGCGAGTGGAGCGGCGGCGTCAAGATTGAAACCGCGCAAATGGCCGGCAAGATTCCGTGGGTGCAGAGCGGCATGATCAATGTCGCATTGGCCAAGGGCAAGATCGGCGCCACCGGCGAAGTGCAACTCAAGCTACCGGGCGACAATCCGGCCACGCTGACCGTCAGTTACACCAACGAAAAATGGTTGTTTAAAGGCCAGGGCCGCTTTGATACCAAAAACAAATTCCTCGACCCGGTCGACGCCATGCTCAGCTACGACGGCGAGGCGTTTCTGGTCCATGGCAAAACCGGCGTTAAATTCAAAGGTTTCCATGGCACGGTCGATGCCTGGTACAAAAAGAAGGGCACCGAAGAAAGTTTCTGGGGCACGGGCGAGATCGATATCAGCAAAGGCCGCGCCACCGGCAAGCTCAAGATCGACCTCAACCCCAATGGCAAAGTCAGCGGCAAGGGCACGCTTAAATATGTGATCCAGGAAGCCAAAGACGGCAAGCAAGGCATGGTGGCCGACGCCAGCGTGACCATGGATCAGAACCAGAAAATCACCTTTGAAGGCGATCTGACGTTTCCGGATATCACGCTGTTCAAGCGCTTTCCCGAGAAAGAAGAACCGCACGAAATCTTTGCCGCGTCGGGCAGTTTTCCGGTGCCGGGCGCGTCGATCGGGCCGATCGGGCTCAAGTTCAAGCTGTACGGCAGCATTGGCTATTACTACTACGTCGGGCCCGGGGTGCTCACCGGCATCAAGGCGTCGGTGAAGTTTGATCCGTTTGAAGACAACCCCGATTTCAGCTTCAGCATGCGCGCCAAAGCGGTGATTCCAGCCGGCGGTGGCATTACCGGCGTGCTGGGTGCGGATGCGGTACTGGATGTGTTGATCGGCGAGGTGGGCGGGGGTATCTCGGTGCACGCCAGCGCCGGGCTGGAAGGCAAAGCCGAACTGGCCAGCGAGATCGCCTATACCAAGGATCGCTTTAGCGTGGATGCCAGCGGTTATATCGGCGGCGGGCTGATTCTGGCGGCGTCCTTGCATGCCCATCTATATGCCGAAGCGGGCGTCAGCATCTTCAAGGTGCGTACCGAAAAAGACTGGGAATTGGCGAGCACCAAGCTGGATACCGGTTTGAGTCTGGGCGTGCGCATGCCGCTGCATTACGACAGCGTGGATGGTTTCCGCATGCCCAAACTGTCCGACATCAAACGCGAGCCAGCCGAACTCAATATCGACACCACCGACCTGATCGGCCGCCTGTTGGGCAAGACCACACCGAAAGAGGTCGAGAAATGACCACCAGCATCAACCCCAAAGTCCTGAAGGGCGGCCTGATCTTGATCGACCCGGAAAGCGGCGCGGTGCAGCGCGTGATTGCGCTGCAATACAACCCCGATTTGCTGACGCGCACGCTGGTACCGCAATCGGTGGGCGGCACCGCCACGCTGGCGGAACCGCTGCGGCTGAAAGGCCCGCCGATCGAGACCATCAAGCTGGATGCCGAGATCGATGCCACCGACCAGCTGGAGTTTCCCGACCAGCATCGCACGGTGCTGCAAGTGGGCATCCACCCGCAACTGGCGGCGCTGGAAACCATTGTTTACCCCGACAGCGGCGCGCTGATCCGCAACAACCAGATGGCCAACGCCGGCACGCTGGAGATTGTGCCGGTGCAAGCGCCGCTGCCCTTGTTTGTGTGGAGCAAATCGCGTGTGGTGCCGGTGCGCATTACGGATTTCTCGATTATCGAAGAGGCATTTGACGTCAACCTCAACCCCATCCGCGCGCGCGTCAATCTGGGCATGCGTGTGCTCAATATCAACGACCTGGGCTTTGGCGACAAAGGCGGTCACGTGTTTATGGTGTACCAGCAAAGCCGCGAACAACTGGCGCGCAAGGCATCGAGCGCCAGCTTGTCCAGCCTGGGTCTTAGCAGTCTGTTTTAAGGGATAACCCCGTCATGGCCACCACCGACCGCTTTCCCGCCAACAGCCGCTACGCCAATAGCGAAACCAGCCAGTTGCCGCAGGCCGACGGCCACAATCTGGTGTACCTGAAACGCCGCTTTGTGCCTGACCCGGACCAGTATGTGACGTTGCAGCTGTACCGCGTGGTCGAAGGTGACCGCATCGACCGTATGGCCGCGGCGGTGCTGGGTGACCCGCTGCAGTTCTGGCGCATGCTCGATGCCAATGGCTGCCTGCAAGCGGGCGAGCTGGAAGAAATCGGCCGCCGCATCCGTCTGACCTTGCCGCAAGGCATACCGGGCTATCCCAATCTGGGGGGGATGTAATGCTCAAGGGCATCCACCTGACTTTGCTGGTCGGGCCAGCCATTCCCATCCCGGTGCCCAAGGTGATGATGGATATGTTGCTCAACGTCACCGTTACCTCGGCGGCGGGCGCGCGCAGCGGCTTTCAGCTGAGCTTTGCGCTGGAAAACAATTCGCCGCTGCACACGCTGCTGATTCTGAGCGGCGGGCGCGTGCCGTGGTTGCGGGTGATGATTCTGATCACGCTCAACAGCATGCCCACCGTGATCATGGACGGCATGATCACCAAGCAGGAAGTAACCGGCAGCAACGAGCCCGGCCAGAGCACGCTGACCATTACCGGTGAGGATTTGTCGGTAGCGATGGACCAGCAAGTGTTCAGCGGCTTGCCCTATCCGGCGCTGCCGGTGGAGGCGCGGATTGCACTGATCGTGGCCAAGTACGCGGTGCTGGGCATGGTGCCGCTGGTGATTCCGCAAATCTTTAGCGACGTGCCGATTCCGGTGGACAAGATTCCAGTGCATGAGGGCACCGACCTGGCTTATATCCAGCGCCTGGCCAAGGACGCGGGCTATGTGTTCTATGTAGATTGCGGCCCGGCGCCGGGCATGAACATTGCGTACTGGGGGCCGGAAATCAAACTGGGCTTGCCGCAACCGGCGCTTAACCTGGGCATGGATGCGGCCACCAATGTGGAGAATATTTCCTTTGCCATCGACAACACCAAGTCGACGCTGCCGATTGTGTTTATCCAGAACCAGATCACCAAATTCCCCATCCCGTTGCCCATCCCCGATATCAGCCTGATCAACCCGCCGCTGGGGCTGCTGGCGCCGCTGCCCAAGTCGATTACCTTGCTGAATGAAACCGCCAAGTTATCGCCGATGCAGGCGCTGTCTAAAGGCTTGGCCGCTGCGGCAAACAGTGCGGATGTGGTGACTGCCTCGGGTTCTCTGGATGTGTTGCGCTACGGCAATGTGTTGAAGGCACGCGAGCTGGTGGGCGTGCGCGGCGCGGGGCCGGCGTTTGATGGCATGTATTACGTGAAGAACGTCAGCAGCACCATCAAGCAAGGCGAGTTCAAACAGAAATTTACGCTGACGCGCAACGGGCTGATTTCGACGCTACCGAGGGTTCCTGTATGAGCGAGGGCAAGTATTACGGCAAGTATCGCGGCGTGGTGTTGAACAACATCGACCCGATGCAGACGGGGCGGATTCAGGTGCAGGTGCCCGATGTGCTGGGCGTGGGTATTTCAAGCTGGGCCATGCCGTGTGTGCCGTTTGCCGGTATCCAGAGCGGCATCTACACGGTGCCGCAAGTGGGCTCGGGCGTGTGGGTGGAGTTTGAGCAGGGCGACCATGATTACCCGATCTGGGTGGGCGGCTTCTGGGGCAGCGCGGCCGAGGTGCCGGCGTTGGCGCTGGCGGGGCTGCCGGTATCACCGAGCATCGTGCTGCAGACGGGCAGCCAGAACACCTTGATGTTGTCGGATTTGCCGGGGCCGACCGGGGGGATTTTGTTGAAGAGCACGACGGGGGCGCTGATTTCGATTACCGAGATTGGCATCACGATCAGTAATGGGCAGGGGGCGACGATTATGTTGACGGGGCCGATGGTGAGTATCAATCAGGGGGCGTTGACGGTGGTGTAGGTGGGGCGGGATGGGGTGGGGGTGTTTAGCCTGCGGCGCATGTTTTGATGTTCGGCTGGTGCCGAACAAACCTTTTACCGCTTAGCCTGCGGCGCATTTTAGATACCCGGGGGTGCCCGGGAGCACCTTACTTTTCTTTGCGTCGCCAAAGAAAAGTAAGCAAAAGAAAGGCGACCCCACTCGCGAATCCTTCGCTCGCCAGGGGGCCCGCAGGTCAAAAACCGAAACGGACCGTCTTGCACTTCGATGGCCCAGCTGCCGCTCCGCGGACGCGACGCTCAGTCGGAGCCCCTCCGGGTCTCCTCCCTTCGCGCGCTCAGGATATGGCGTGGCATAGCGACGGTTGCTGCCTCGTTGCCTTCGGCAACATCGGGTGGGCGTGGATGCTGGGCCGTGACAGTGAAGGACTGGTGCGCGTGCTTAACGCTTTAGGCATAGGGTGGGTCTGGACCCACCACCCAAAGTGGCAAACAAGAACAACAGCGCCGAATCACGCGCATGTTTGCCTCCTCACGGAGGCATGTAAAACGTAGGGTGCGTTACCCGAAGGGCAACGCACATTTTGGTTATGCCACCGAGGCTTTGAAAGACGCGAAATCGGGATAGTGGCAAGGAATGACGGGCATGGCGTATTCGGGGAAATGTGCGTTGTCCCCGCCAGCGAGGACAAGACCCATGGGTAACGCACCCAACCCGTGCTTGCGAGCTGTGGTGAATCTGTGGGTGGGTTACAGCGAGCATTCTTGCGGGCGGCTTTGGGTGGTGGGTCGAGACCCACCGTATGAAAGTTGGCGGTTTGTTGAGGTGATGGTGACAAATCAGACGGCAGTGGCCGTGCGGAATGGATGCGTT
>NZ_BAAIHC010000045.1:0-19108 GCF_054652575.1 Silvimonas sp. JCM 19000
TAAGCGGTTAAGGGTTTCAGGTCAGGCCAAGCCAAACATCAAAACATGCGCCGCAGGCTCAAGCGGTTAAGGGTTTCAAGTCAGGCAAAGCCAAGCATCAACCAAGCGCCGCAGGCAACCTGCCAAACCCCAAAACAAACCAGCCCCGCATCACCCGCGTGGTGGAAACGTCTTGAGCCACCCCAAAACCTCATCCAGCGGCATCGGCTTCGCATAATAAAACCCCTGCGCCTCCGTGCACCCCAAAGCACGCAAGAAGCCCGCTTGTTCGGCGGTTTCAACGCCTTCGGCAATCGTCTCCAGCCCGGTCTTCTGCGCCAACGCCACGATCGTCTCCACAAAAGAGCCACCGCGCCCGTTGGCAATATCAGCCACAAAGCTGCGATCAATTTTCAGACTATCAATCGGCAAAGCCTGCAATTGCCCCAGCGACGAATACCCGGTGCCAAAGTCATCAATCGCCACGCGCACACCCATCTCACGCAGCGTCTTGAGCGCGCTGATCACGCGCCGTGGCTCATCCATGGCCACGCTCTCGGTGATTTCCAACTCCAGCGCATACGGCGGCATACGCTGTGCGCCCAGAATGCCGGCAATGGTTTCGGCCAGTTTGCCGTTGCGGAACTGCGGGATGCTGACGTTGACGGCAATATGCGTGATGCCCGATTCCACCGCCGAAACCGCGCGCCAGGCCTCGCCCGCTTGTTGCAGCACCCATTCGCCAATCTCGACGATCAGGCCGGAATATTCCGCCAGCGGCACAAACACCGAGGGCGGTTGCACAAAACCGCTGCCTTCGCCCGGCCAGCGCAGCAATGCTTCCATGCCGCAGGGGCGGCCGGTGGCCAGCGACAGTTGCGGTTGGTACCAGACCGCCAGCTTGCCCGCGCGAAAGTCATTGCGTAGCGCGCGAATCACGTCCAGCCGCCAGCGTGTGTTGTCTTCCATCTCCGGGGTAAAGCGCACGCTGCTGTCGGTGACGCTTTGCTTGGCGCGATTGAGCGCAATAGTGGCGCGGCGCAGGGCGCTGTAGCCGCTGCCGCCGGCGTCTTCCAGATCGCACAAGCCCAGCGCCATGCCCACCGGCAAAGTGTGTTCGCCCACTTCGAACGGATCTTCCATCACGCTGTAAATGCGTTCCGGCGCCAGTTCGGCTTGCGGGCCAACCAGGCCAAACACATCGGCGCCAATGCGCGAGATATCACAATGCGCGCCAAACGACGCTTCCAGCCGCCGCGCTACCGTCAGCAGCAAGGCATTGCCGACTTCCTGGCCCAGACCGTCGTTGACGTCGGAGAAGTGTTCCAGATCAATCAAGGCCGCGCGTTGGCCATGCACGCGGCGTTCCAGCGCGGCATCAAGGGTGTGCACGAAATGCGCGCGGTTGGATAGATGCGTCAGGCCGTCGTGGTAGGCAGCAAAGTTCAGCCGTTCCAGTTGTTTGATATTGCCGAAGCACGCCGACAGATTGGCGGCAAATACGGCCACCAGTTGCTGATCGCTGGCACTGAGCGGCACGCCGGTGTGGATAAACACCGCGCCTTCCTGGCCCGCGCCGGACAGATACAGCGTGGTGGTATGCGGGCCGAATTGATGGCTACGGCTAAGGATGGCCTGTTCGATGGCCAGGCGGACCGCGCCGTCGTGCAATTCGGTTAGTGGGGCGGCGATCAGTGGGGCCAGGCGGCCGGCGGCGCCGACGATATACAGGCCTTCGTGATCCGGTTCGCCCGAAGGCGCGCCGCGTTGCGCGCAGACTATGCCGTCTACCGGCAGATTGAGCAGCGCGGTCATTTGCGTCAACACGCCTTCGGCAAAGCGGTTCAGCGCCGGTTGTTCCATCAGATCGGCCACGGCGTGCACGATCAATTCAAGACCGCGCCGGTTTTCAGCGATGGCGCGCAATTGTTGATAACTACGCAGCGCGGCAATCATCGCGGTAATCAGGCGGGTGCGGGTCAGCTCGCTCTTGGTGCGATAGTCATTGATGTCGTAATCGGTAAACACATCCAGTTCGGGCGCATAGCCCGGCTGGCCGGTGCGCAGGATGATGCGGCATTCCAGCAGGCCCAGCGTATTGCGGATGTGCTGCACCAGCGTGAGCCCGGCGTCGCCGGTTTCCATCACCACATCGAGCAGGATGACGGCAAAGTCCTGTCGCGTGGCCAGCAGCGCGCGCGCTTCGGCCGCGCTATGGCCATGCACCAGTTCCAGCCTGCGGCCTTGCAGCGTCAGCCCCTCAAGGGCAAAGCGGGTGGCGGCGTGGACTTCTTCGTCGTCGTCGATAATCAGCACCGGCCACGCTGCGGCCGGGTTGACGGCGGGCACGGCATGGCTGTCATCGAGCAGATGCAGCGTGTCGTCGGCAGAGGCGGGGGCTTGATCAGAAGACATGGGTGGAAGCTTCCGTCTGTTGGGGGTGCGGTGCAATGCAGGGCAATTCGATTTCAAAGCGCGCGCCGCCGGACGGCGCACTGGTCAAGGTCAACCTGCCACCCAGCACGCCGTGCACCAGGCTGTACACGATATATAGTCCGAGGCCGCTGCCGCCCTGGCCCAGACGCGTGGTGTAGAAGGGGTCGAATACGCGTTTGCGTAATTGCGGCGGAATGCCGCTGCCGTTGTCTTCAAACACCAGTTCTATGGTTTGCCCGTCGCGTTGGCTGGCGCTGATGCGGATTTCACCCTTGGCCGTCTGGCCAAAGGCATGCGCCAGCGAGTTGGTCACCAGATTGGTCAGGATTTGTTCCAGCGGGCCGGGATAGCTTTCCAGCACCAGCGTTTCGGGCATATCCAGTTCGATGCGATGCGGGGTGTGCTTGAGTTGCGGCCGTAATGTCGAAAGCACTTCTTCCACGGTCTGGCGCAGGTTGAAACTGCGGCGGCGGGTGCTGGCGGTATCGACTGCCACTTGCTTGAAGTTGCTGATCAGCTCGGCCGCGCGTTGCGCATTGCGTTGCACCAGCGCGGCGGCTTCGGTGCAGCTTTGCACAAAACTCACCAGCTCGGATTTGCGCAGCTGGCCGCTGCTGAGTGTGTGATCAAACTCTTCCACCTTTTGCGCCAGCGTCGATGCCACCGTCACCGTATTCCCCAGCGGCGTGTTCAGTTCATGCGCGATGCCCGCGACCAGGCTGCCGAGCGAAGCCAGTTTTTCGGATTGCACCAGCTGCGCCATCGCATGCGTCAGTTCTTCGTTGGCGGTCTGCAGTTCGGCGGTGCGTTCGGCCACGTTTTCTTCAAGGCGGTCGCGCGCTTCGCGCAGCTGGTCTTCGATCTGTTTGCGCGCGGTGATGTCAATGATGACGCCATCGATCTGCCGCGTATGCGCCGCGCCGTGGCTGGCAATGCCGCGCTCGAACACCCAGCACGTGCTGCCACTCAGGCGTTGCAGCCGATATTCGAGTTCGTACAGTTCTTCGCTGATCAAGGCGTGGCGCAGCGTGTGCGCCACCAGGGGGCGGTCGTCGGGATGGATCAGGCTGGCGTAGGTACGTTCGCGATTGCCGATCAGGCTGGCGGCGGTGCAGCCACACAAAGGCTCGATGGCCGGGCTGAGATAGCGCATGGTGCGCGCCTCGTCGATCTCGCAACGGAAGACCGCACCGGGTACCTGGTCGATCAGCGAGCGATAGTGATGTTCGCTTTGCGCCAGTTGCGTATGCGCCTGCGCCAGTTCGCGTTCGCGCCGCGTGCCGCGCTGTAGCAAGCCCAGCAATATCCACCAGCTCAAACCCACGGCCACCGCCAGCACGATGCCCCCCACCCGCAACACCAACGCCAGCAAGCGCGCTTGCGACCATGCCTGGTTGCCGGCGTAATTGGGCATCACATCCCAATACATACGCCAGATGGCGCCATGCAGGCTGTAGGCCTGTTCGATGGTAAACAAGCTGGTGGGCGGGGGCAGGGTGGTGCCCGCCACAAATTCGGCCGCCTGGCCCGAGGTCTGCAGCGCCAGCCGCAGCACCAGGCCCGGCGTGTTGTCGGCGTGCGCCATGCGCAAATCCTGAAAATCCACCAGCGTCAGCAAGACGCCCGGCTGTGCGCGCTGTTGCATCGCCAGCGCCAGATAGGCCGACCAGCCGCCGCGTGGATTGGAGAACAGCGGGCCGATGGTGATCTGGCCAACCGGAGCCGCCGACAATTGTGCAAGCAAGGGCACCAGTGCCGCGATGTGGTTGACGGCCTTGCCCGCCGCCAGATCGCCGCTGCTCTCGGTACTGAAGCGAATGCGATGGTCGGGCGTTACAAAGGCCACCGGCGGCATCAGCACTTCACCCGCCATCGGGGCCAGCGTGCGGGCGGCTTTGGCAAACCGGCTGGCATTGAGCGGGGCCGCGCCGTTAAAGACGGCGGCCATGCCGTACAAGGCGTCCCGATGCACTTCAATCCAGCCTTGCACCGCATCACCCGCACGTTGCGCATCTTGCGCGGCCTGGCTGTGGCGGGTGACTTCGGCGGCATGCTCGATATGCGCCGCTGTCTTCAGGCAAGCCAGCACCACGATCCCGGCAAACAGCGGAATCAACAGGCGTAGCGTGGTGTACCGGCGCAAGTACGGCATGTTAGGGAGGAGATCCTCGCGGGCTGCGTGCGTGTTTTAGCGGGAGGGCGGGGCCGTACTCTGCGGCCGCGCCGGGTTGTTTGCAGGATAGACAATCTGCTCCTGCTGCGGCACTATCGTTGACTTGTCAAAAATTGATCGAGCAATGATTGATGGCCCCTGTCCACGCCCCACCTTCCGGTTTCCGTGCCCGTTTGTTTTCGCTATTGGGTTTATGTTTTGTGCTGATCATGGTGGCGCTGGATCAGACCGTGGTGGGCACCGCCTTGCCCACGGTGGTGGCCGAACTGCATGGCTTTGATTTATATGCCTGGGTCGGGACGTCCTATTTGCTGACGTCGGTGATTACCGTGCCAATTTTCGGGCGTTTGGGCGATGAATATGGCCGCAAACATTTCATCCTGGTCGCCATCGTGCTGTTCACCCTGGCCTCCATGCTGTGCGGTTTATCACAAAGCATGTTGCAACTGGTGCTGGCGCGGGCTTTGCAGGGCATTGGCGGCGGCATGCTGGTGGCCACCACATTTGCCTCGGTGCCGGATCTGTTTCCGGATCCGCACGAGCGTTTACGCTGGCAAGTGTTGTTCAGCAGTTCGTTTGGCCTGGCCAATGCCATCGGCCCGTCGCTGGGCGGGTTTTTGACTGAATACGCAGGTTGGCGTTGG
This sequence comes from Silvimonas sp. JCM 19000, assembly GCF_054652575.1. Classification (NCBI taxonomy): domain Bacteria; kingdom Pseudomonadati; phylum Pseudomonadota; class Betaproteobacteria; order Neisseriales; family Chitinibacteraceae; genus Silvimonas; species Silvimonas sp. JCM 19000. The sequence goes on from NZ_BAAIHC010000045.1 coordinate 5,233, forward strand.
GTGTTTTACGTCAATCTGCCGGTGGGCCTGGTCAGCTTGTGGTTTGTCTGGCGCTATCTGCCGCGCATACGCCATTCCGAGCATCCACCGGGCAAACTGGACTGGCTTGGTGCCGCCTTGCTGGCGCTGGCGTTGGGTAGCGTGCAATTGCTGGTGGAATGGTTGCCGCAGCATCGGGCGCTGGGCCAGTTGCTGACGCCCGGTGTGGTTGCCGTCGTCGCCACGGCGGGCTTGTTGTGGTGGGAAAAACGCTGCCCGCATCCGATACTGCCGCTGGATATGTTCCGCCATGCCAGCCTGGCGCCGCTGTTTGCGCTGTCGCTGGTAATGGGCTTCTGCATGTTCGCGATCATGTATTACGCACCCCTGATGTTCCAGGGCGGCTTTGGCTTGTCGCCCAATCGGGCGGGCTTGCTGATTACGCCGTTTGTGGTCTGCATTACCGTCGGCAGCATCCTGAACGGCCGCATCGTGACCCGCTTGCCGCGGCCCAATCTCATTCTCTACGTCGGCTTTGCGTTTTTTGCGCTGTCAGCCTTTGGCCTGACCCGCACCGTTGCCAGTACCGGCCATGCCTTGTTGGTGGCAACCATGATGAGTGGCGGCATCGGCGTGGGTTTGCTGCTGCCCAATCTGACCATCTTTGCCCAGGAAACCGCGCCGCGTACGCAGCTGGGCATCGCCACCGCCATGCTGCAATCCACCCGCATGATAGGCGGGATGTTGGGCACGGCGCTGATCGGTACCTTTGTTTCACATCACTACGCTGCGGGGGTGGCTGATGCCTTGCAGCACGTGGAGGCGGGGCAGTGGCTGCACGCGTTGCAGGACCCGCAGATCCTGGTTAATCCCGACTCGGCCGCGCAGTTTGTCGCGCAGGCCGGTAGCGCCGCCGCACCCTTGTTGCAAGCTGCACGCCAGGTGCTGGTGGAAGCCATCCATGTGGGCCAGTACGTGGTGTTGGCCATGATGCTGGTGGCGCTGTTTCTGGTGACGCGGGTGCCGGATATCAAACTCAAGCGGCGCACCGTTACCCACGCGGTCAAACCCGCCGTGGCGGAGGCTGCCGAATGATCGAGTCTGAACGTAATCTGCTGCAGCAAATCGGCCCGACCGTGCGTGCCATGTATACCGCGTTTGAAGATGCGGTCGGCCATCCCATGCCACGTTGGCGCGTGCTGCACGCCTTGCACACGCTGGGCGGCGCCACGCAAAAGCAACTGGTGCAACGCTTGCTGATCGACCCCGGTTTGCTCACGCGGCATATGAAGCAGATGGAGGCCGAGGGTTTGATTTCGCGTCATACCGATAGCGACGACAACCGGCTGACGCAAGTGCAACTGACTGAAGTGGGCCTGGCGCTGATCGATGAGGCCTCACCCCGACGCCAGGCCTTCTTTGATGAAGCGCTGGCCGAATTCGACGAGGCCGATCTGGCCAAAGCCACGCAGATTTTGCAGAAGCTGGAAGCGCGCTTTCGCCAGCGCAAGATTTAAGCGCGCGCCGCTTATTCCCGCTCCGGGTCGGGTGGCGGGCCGCTATGCGGGTCTTCGCTCGGCATCTGCGCATGATGTTTCTTGCGCGGGCCGCCCAGCAAACGCACAAAAGCTTTTTCAAAGCCGCCACCGAACACCAGCAATAACAAGGCAAACGCCAGCGCGCAGGCGGCGATGCCGACTTCGCCACCGCCACACGCCAGGCCCATCATCGCGGCCAGCCAGATGGAGGCGGCGGTGGTCAGGCCCTCCACCCGATCGACCTGACGGTGATGGATGATGACGCCCGCGCCGATAAAGCCGATGCCGGTAATCACCCCTTGCATGGCCCGGCTGACGGCATCCGGCCCCGCACCGCTAACGCGTTCGATGGTGAGCGACGCCAGCGCTGAGCCCAGCGCCACCATGGCGTGGGTGCGCAAGCCAGCGGGCTTGCTATGCAACTGGCGGTTCAGGCCCAGCACCGCGCCCAGTACGGTGGCGGCGCCCAGATAAAAAATCGCGGCGGGGAGTGGAACAAAATCGGGTGTAGGCATGGCGGCGGCAGGTTGGAGTAATAAACGATAAACACAGTTTAGGCTCCAGTGAGTCCTGCGCGCGCTAGTTGAGTTCCACCAGACTGAGCACACTGCGCGACTGCAGCCGGAACAACAGTTGCTGCGCGTGCCCCGGCGCACTCGAGGCCTGGTTTTTGACGCTATACAACAGCTGGCTGGCGGCATAGCGCGTATCGATCTGCGCGCCTTCGGCCTGATCGTTAAAACCGCGCGCCAGCACCATCTGCAGCACGCCATCGGGATTGACGCCGGCCCAGTCCAGCTTGAGCGCGTAATCGCCATTGCTGCGATTAAACGCGATCAGCGAACTGAGCCCGCTGGCGCTGTCCTGCATGGCAAAGGCCCGCGCATACGGATAGGGCCGGGCCCAGACGGCGCCCGACCACGCGGGCGCGTAGGGTGCGTCCACCGTCAACTTGCTATCGCGATAGCCAAAGCGCACCGCCTTTAGCCCGTAATACACCGGGTTGGGGGTAATCGCACCGCTCTCGGCATCGCTGCTGAACAACTTGAACGGGCCGCCCGGTTGCAGGCTGTGATAGCAGGCGGCCACCACGCGATTGGACATGCAGGCAATCTGGAAATCCACCGCCGCCAGCCCGGCTGCGCCTTGCCAGGTGGACGGCCAGGTGCCTGCGACTTCGGGATGCGGGCACCAGACCGCGTATTCGGTGACCGCCACCGGGCAGCCCCATAACGCGGCCACCTGCGCAATCTCGCTGACTTTGGCGGGAATCTGGCCACCGCCGCCATCGTAATAACCATGAAACGCCACGCCGTCGGGCCGCAAAGTGCCCAGCTCGCGCAGCAAGGGGCGATCCCAGCGTGCCAACGCCACATTGGCCGAGGCGTCGGCGGGCGACAAGGTGTACGACTGCAGATAAAGCTGCGGGCGAAAGGCGGTGCGGCCGAAATACTCATCGATGGCGCTGCGCAGATAGCGATACAGGCTGGCGTAGCTGGCGGGCGTGTAATTGCCAAGATCGAGTTCGTTGCCCAGTTCCCAGAACAAGATGCGCGAACCCTGGCCGGTTTGATAGACGTATTGCATCAGGCTGAGCACGTCATCGCGGATTTGCTCAGCTTGCCAGCGCTGGCCCGGCGGCCCGACCAGATTGAGGGTGTAAATGGCCTGGCCGTCCACTTGCTGCACAAAATCGAGAAACTCATCCACGCCAAACGCGGGCGTGATTGCGCGGCCGACGTCGGCGGCAAATTGCGGCTGGCGTTGCCATACGGGCTTGCTGGAGTCGCGCCACATAAAACTGTTGGACGGCGTGCCGCCTGGGTAGCGATACGACGCTTGCGGAAACTGGCGTAACGCCGCCACCACGTCTGGATGCACCTGCCCGGCGCCCGCGCTGGCGAGCCAATAACCTTGCTGAAACGGCGCCCACGGCACATTGAAGCCAAAGCAGGCAGCGGGCACGCGATATTGCACCGCCGTGCCGATGGCGGCGTTCAGCACCGGCAGATCGGCATAGGCAGTGCCATCGCCGATTTCGAGTAATTTGGCCGGATACTGGCGTGGCCACCAACCCGCCAGGCTGGGCGGCAGCGCCGCGCCCAGCAAAGCCGCAGGCAGGGTGCGGGTAAGAAAGTGTCTGCGTGTGCGCATGGGCCGGATCCCCGTGGCGGTGGTCCCGACCAGTATGTGACGCAGCGCCGACGCGGCTTACATCGAAAATGCTAGTAAATGGTTGAAGCCGGACGGCTAGGTCAGCGCGGCCAGCGTGGCGCTGGCGCCGTTGAGAGACACCGCCACGGCCTGGCCGACTTGCAGCCCGGCCGCTTCTTGATGGCTGATCAGGGTGGTTACGGTTTCCTGGCCGATGGCCACCACGACGCGGCATTGCACCTCAGCAGGCGCCAGCAGCAACACCCGGCCGGTGAGGCGATAACGACCATACTGGCCCGGCTGCAACAACACCGCTTGCGGCGTGCCACTGTGTACGCTGCCATCCACGTCCAGCTTGATCACGTGTTGGGCCAGGCGGAACACTTCGCCCAGATCGTGGCTTACCAGCACGGTAGTCAAACGCGTTTGCTGCAGCAGTTCGGCGAGGGCGGTTTGCAGTTGCTCGCGTAGCGATGCGTCGAGCGCGGACAAAGGTTCATCCAGCAACAACAAGGTCGGCTCGCTGGCCAGGGCACGCGCCAGGGCCAGACGCTGGCGCTGGCCGCCGGACAATTGATGCGGATAGCGCTGCGCATGCTCCGCCAGACCGGTTAGCGCCAGCCAGTGCTGTACCGATTGCGTGGGCTGCCGTGGCTGCGCATAGGCCAGTTGCCGCGCGGCGCTCATGTGCGGGAACAGGGCAAAATCCTGAAACACATAGCCTACGCGGCGCCGTTCGACCGCGAGGGCGTGCTTGCCGTCATCCCACAGTTGCGCGCCAAAGGCGAGGCGACCCTGTTCGATGCGCTCAAAGCCCGCCAGCGTACGCAACAAGGTGGTTTTGCCTACGCCCGAGGGGCCGTACAGCGCCAGGCACTGCCCGGGCGGTAGCGCGTAATCCAGCGTTACCCGGCGTCCCGCAATGTTGCGGCTGAACTGCAATTGCAGACTCATCGGGCCCGCCTTTGCACCACTTGCAACAGCAACAGCACCACACAAGAAAACGCCACCAGGATGGCGGCGTAGGCATGGGCAGCGGGGTAGTTGAGCGCTTCCATTTCCTGGTACAGCGCAATCGAGGCGACGCGCGTCTGCCCCGGAATGCCGCCACCGATCATCAGCACCACGCCAAACTCGCCCACCGTATGCGCAAACGCAAGAATCGCACCGGCCAGCACGCCATGGCGCGCGGTGGGCAGCCAGACATGCCACAGCACGCTGACGCGACTTTTGCCCAGCGTGCGCGCGGCATCGAGGATATTGCGTGGGGTTTGCCGCAGCGCGGCCAGCAAGGGCTGCACCATAAACGGCAAGCTGAACAATACCGAGCCGAGCACCAGCCCGCTAAAGCTGAAGGCAATCTGGATTTTGAAGGTATTAGCCAGCCACAAACCAGGGCCGTGAGTGGGGCTGAAGGTCAGCAACAGATAAAAGCCGAGCGCCGTAGGCGGTAGCACCAGCGGCAAATTGATCAGGATTTCGACCAGACTGCGCGCGCGTCCGGCGCGGCTGGCCAGCCACGCGCACAGCGGCACGCCCAGCACCAGCAATACCGCGGTGGTGACGCTGGCCAGGCGCAAGGTCAGCCACAGCGGTTGTAGATCAATGCCAGTCAGCACGCCACGCCCATCTCATTGGCTTTGACCAGCCATTCAATGGCAACGCCGGCTTGCAGGCCCAGGCGTTCGACCGAGCCGGTGGTGACCACGGCGTGGATGGTCTGGTCGCCAAACGGAATGGCCACGCGGCTAAGCAAACGGCCGGGTTCGATGCTGGCGATCACGCCCGGCACGCGATTACGCAGGCTGATTTCACCGTGCAGATTTCGCGCGACGGCGACTTCGGTTTCTTTGAATTTCAGCGTGATGGCTGCGCCGGTCTGCAAGGGCGGGGCATCGCCCACCAGCATGGCAAAGAACGCATGGCCATGGGCGCTGGCGCTGATCAAGCAGACGCCGGGGTCGGTTTGCAGATCGGTCAACGTCGCGGCAATGCGGTTCACGCGGGCACCCTGTGGGGTTGGAAGCGGTTCGGGCTACACCGGCGCAATCACCAACCGGCGCATGCAAAAAACCAGGCCCTGCCACGCCTGGCCACATGGGTGGCGCGGGCGCGTGCAGGGCACGCAATCAACGGCGACGCTGACCGCCAGGACGCTGACCGTTGTTCATCGGGGCCGAACCCGGAGCACGTTCGTCTTTGTGACGGAAGCTCACGCGGCCTTTGGTCAGATCGTACGGCGACATTTCTACGGTAACGCGATCACCCGCCAGTACGCGGATGCGGTTTTTCTGCATCTTGCCCGATGCATAGGCGGTGATTTCCACACCGTTATTCAGAACCACTTTAAAACGCGATTCCGGAAACACTTCAGCTACTACGCCTTCCATTTCGATCAGATCTTCTTTTGCCATTACAACTCCAGGTTAGGTTTTTACGGGCCAGCGCGGCAACGCTGTTTAACGTCGGCGCTGGCTTGCAACCGGGCGAAACCTTGAGTCTCGGCCGATTCAGGTGTCAGTGGTATGCGTGTGCAGCGGACCCGGCAGGCCGCGCGAAGACTGTCGCTGCGGCGAAAAGTGCCATGAATCCGGACGTTAAGACTCGAAATTATACACAACACTGCCCTTTAACGGGCTGTGTCGGTGCATGTGGTATCAGGGCCGGGGCCGCATTGAACCACGCCAGGGCCATGCCGCGCGTCAATTACAGGACGAACGGCCGCGCAGGCCGGCGCGGTGCCGGGCAATCAGACCGCGTTCTCATGCGCTTGCAGCACAAACCGCGCGCCGTTGTCACGGCCCAGATGGCGCACCAGATAGGGCATCACCTCGGCCAGGGTGTCTTTGAGGTTGTAGGGCGGATTAAGGATAAACATGCCGCTGCCATGCATGCCAAAGCCATCGGCCGAGGGTGTTTGCACCGTCAGCGTGGCTTCCAGCCATCCTTTGGCAGGCAATTTTTTGAGCTGATCAGCCAGGCCCTGGCTTTCAGCGCGTTGCAATAACGGATACCACACCGCATAGGTGCCGGTGGCAAAGCGCTTCAGGCCTTCGCGCAGGCCATCCACCACGCGCTTGTAATCGCCTTTGTCTTCGTAGGGCGGGTCGATCAGCACCAGCGCGCGGCGCGGTGGCGGCGGCAACACGGCTTTAAGGCCGGCAAAGCCATCGCCCTGATCGATCTGCACGGCGCGCCGCCACGGTTGCATGGCCTGTTGCAATAGCGGGCCATCGCTGCTGTGCAGTTCGTACAAGCGCGCATGGTCTTGCGGCCGTAGCACGCGCATCGCGCAGGCGGGCGACCCCGGGTACAGCGTCAGCTTGCCATCGGGATTAAAGCTTTTGACCTGTTCGAGATAATCGGCCAGTGCCGGCGGCAGATCGCTGCGATCCCATAAGCGGCCGACCCCATCGGCAAATTCGGCCAGTCGCGTGGCATAGCCTTCGACCAGCGAATACATGCCAGCCCCGGCATGGGTATCCACATACCAATAGGCTTTGTCTTTCTGGTTGAGATAACGCAGCAGCGCAATCTGCACCGTGTGTTTGAGAACATCGGCGTGATTGCCGGCATGGAAGGCGTGGCGGTAGCTGAGCATGGTCGTAGGCGCAAAGAAACGCCGCCATTGTACGCGCCGGGCGGCCAGTCTCCTACCGCGCAACCCAGGCGCCTGCCTGGGTTGCGGGCGGCTTACGCGAGACTATGATTCAGAGCGTCCTCATCCGTCCGGGTGGGGCATTTCCATTTGTTGAAGATTGTGGTGACCATTTCAATGGCAGGCACGCGGCGAGGGGGCTGGATGCCGGATTCCCGCACCGCGCGTGCGTCTTTTACCCTGGTGTTTGGTCTGACGCTGCTGGCTTATGTGGCGCTGGGCATACTGGCACGCACGCTGGAAACCCGTCCCGGGCACTTGTCAGATATCTGGTGGGCCGACGCGCTGGCCACCGCCGTGGCCTTGCGGCTGCCGCTGCGCCGTGCGTGGCAAGCGCTGGCCGCCGCGTTTTGTGGGGCCACCGTGGTGGCTTTGCTGTATGCGTCTTCGCCGCTCGTGGGTGCGGTGTATGTGGGTGCCAGCGTGGTCGGTATTGCGCTGCCGGTGGCCTTGCTGCATTTCATGGTCGAAGACGCGGTTTATGTGCACGAGGTGAAGCGCTTTATCCAGACGCTGGGCACGGTCATGCTAGCGGGAGCTTTGCCCAGTGCGCTGATCGGTGCGGTGTGTTTTGCACTGGTGCGCGGCGATGATTTCGAGAGCGCGCTGCGGCACTGGTTTCTAAGCCGCTCAATAGGCATGTTGGGCGTGTTGCCGCTGGTGATGGCATCTGATCTACGCAGCCTGCTGACGCCGCGACTATGGCGCTTTAACCCGTCGCTCGGCCTGTTTCTGCTGGTTTCGCTCAGCGCAACGGCGCTGGCGCTGCAGTATTACGCCTATCCGTTTATTGTGATTTCCTTGCCGCTGACGCTGGCGGCGTTTCAGCTGGATCTGGCCGGGGTAGGCCTGCTTGGCCTGGCCAACACCATCTTGATGTCGACACTATCGGCGCGCTCGACCCACGCCGCGTGGGCGCAAGCGGGTGGGGGAGACCCGCAGATCCTGTCGCTCTCGATCGGGTTGGCGCTGGTGCCGCCGTTGTTGATCAGCGTGCTGGTATTTCAGCGCAATCACAAAGAACGCCAATATCGCGAAAGTGCCGAGCGCTTTGAAAACACCATGCGCTTTAGCGTGATCGGCATCGGCCTGGTCACGCGCCAGGGCCATATTCTGCAAGCCAATCAATCGTTGCAATCGATGCTGGGCTATACCGGCGCGCCGCCGGTGCATTTATCGATCTGGCAAATGGTGCATCACGAATCGCGGCTGGCTTTGCTGGAACTGGTCGAACAAGTCGCCAGCGGCCAGTTGCGCGGTGCCTCGCGCGAGCTGCAATACGAGCGCGGCGATGGGGTCACCGCCTGGGCCAACTGGGTGCTGTCGGCGGTGCATGACGAGCATGGCGTGTTCAGTCATTTCATCGTGCAGACCATCGATATCGACAGCCGCAAACGTGTAGAGCTGGCGCTGGAAGACAGCGAGCGGCGCTGGAAATTTGCCTTGGAGAGCAGCGGCCAGGGCGTGGTGGATTGGGACATGCTGAGCGACCGGCTCTATTTTTCGCCGGCCTGGCGCAATATGCTCGGCTACGGCTATGACGATCTGGCCGAAACCGAGGTCAGCTGGCGCAGTTGCATCCATGCGGATGATCTGCCGATCGTGATGGCCGAAATGATCGCGCATCAGCATGGCGTAACGCCGGAACTGGTCAGCGAGCATCGCTTGCGCTGCAAGGACCACAGCTACAAATGGGTGAGCCTGCGCGGCAAGGTTATTCTGCGTGGCCCCGGCGGGCAGCCGTGGCGGATGATCCTGACTTATATCGATGTAACCCACTCGCACGAATCGCGCCTTGCCTTGCAACGCAGCGAAGCCATGCTGGCGCAAAGCTCCAAGCTGGCACGGCTGGGGGCGTGGGAAGTGGATCTGGCCAACAAGCAAGTGACGTGGTCAGAAGGCATGTTTTTGATTTTTGATATGCAGCCGGGCCGGGTGCCCGATGTCACCGAAAGCCTGGCGCTGTTTGCCGCCAGTTCGCGCGGCGAGATGGAAACCGCGCTGGCACAAGCCATCCAGACCGGTCGCGGCTGGAATATGGAAGTCGAAGTGGTCACTGCCCTCGGCCGCAGCGTGTGGATTCGTTCGCTGGGCCAGGCCGATATGGTGGATGGCAAGGCGGTGCGCTTGTGGGGGGTGATTCAGGACATCAGCGAAAGCAAAGCCATCGATTTGCTTAAAGGCCAGTTTGTGGCCACGGTGAGCCATGAACTGCGCACGCCGTTGACGTCGCTGCGTGGTGCATTGCGTCTGCTGCAAAACCTCGGCAAAGCCTCGCTGGCGCCGCCCTTGCAGGAAATGCTGACCGTGGCCGACCGCAACTGCGATCGGCTGATCATGCTGGTCAATGACATCCTCGATTTTGAAAAGCTCAACGCGGGCAAGCTGGAACTGAATATCGAATGCGTCGACATCGCCATGCTGGTGCGCCAGGCGGTCGAAACCAATCAGATGTATGCCACGCAGTTCAATGTGAGCTTTGACGTCGATCTACCCGCCGCGCCCATCTACGCCAGCGCCGACCCGGCGCGGCTGACCCAGGTGATGGCCAATCTGTTATCCAATGCGGCCAAGTTTTCGGCCACAGGCACTGAAGTGCAGGTGCGGATGCAGCCCGATGTGTTGCCTGATCAGAGCGAGCCCGGCTGGCGCATTTGCGTGACCGATCAGGGCGCGGGCATACCGGAAGCGTTCCGCCATCGCATCTTCCAGCCGTTCTCGCAGGCCGATAGCTCGGATCAGCGACAAAAAGGCGGCACCGGGCTGGGCCTGGCGATTTCGCACAGCCTGGTGGCCGGCATGGGGGGCGAAATCGGCTTTGACAGCCCGCCCGGCGCCGGCGCCACCTTCTTTGTGCGGCTGGCCCCATGCCGGCGCGCCGCCACCGTCGTTTAAGCAGCGACGCGGCGGGCTGCTATCATGCTGGTTTTCCCTGACCTGCGCGCCCGTTATGGATCATCCTGCATACCTCGATCTCGCCCCGATTCCCCGCGTTAATGGCACCGTGACGCTGCCCGGTTCCAAAAGCATTTCCAATCGCATCCTGTTGCTGGCCGCACTGGCGCAAGGCCGCACCGAAATCAAAGGCCTGCTGGCCAGCGACGATATCGAACGCATGCTCGAAGCGCTGAGCGCGCTGGGCGTGGCGGTAACGCAAACCCCGGGCACGCGTGACTTTGTAGTCGATGGCGTGGCCGGCGTGTTTCCGGTTAAACAGGCCGATCTGTTCCTCGGCAATGCCGGCACCGCCTTCCGCCCACTGACTGCCGCGCTGGCACTGGCGGGGGGCAGCTACACCTTGTCGGGCGTGCCGCGCATGCACGAGCGCCCGATAGGCGATCTGGTCGATGCGCTGCGGGTGGTGGGCGCCGACATCACTTATCTGGGCAACGCAGGCTTTCCGCCGCTGCAACTGCAACCGGCCAGCATTTCGGCGGGTCGGCGCATCCCGGTCAAGGGCAATGTGTCCAGCCAGTTTCTGACCGCCTTGCTGATGGCGCTGCCGCTGACCGGCGAAGACGTCACGCTGGAGGTAGTGGGCGAGCTGATCTCCAAACCCTATATCGAAATTACGCTCAACCTGATGGCGCGCTTTGGCGTCAAGGTGGAGCGCCGCGACTGGACGGAATTTTTTATTCCGGGCGGCCAGGTGTACCAAAGTCCGGGTGTGGTGCATGTGGAAGGCGATGCCTCCAGCGCCTCGTATTTTCTGGCGGCGGGTGCCATCGGTGGCGGCGTGGTGCGCGTGGAAGGCGTGGGCAGCGAGAGCATTCAGGGCGACAAGCGCTTTGCAGAAGTGCTGGAACTGATGGGCGCGCAAATCAGCTGGGGCGCCAACCATATCGAAGCGGCCCCGGCCCCCGGCGGCAAGCTGAAGGCGCTGGATATTGATCTTAACCACATTCCGGACGCGGCCATGACCATCGCCGTGGCGGCCTTGTTTGCCGAGGGCAGCACCGTTATCCGCAATATCGAAAGCTGGCGCGTCAAGGAAACCGACCGCCTGGCCGCCATGGCCACCGAACTGCGCAAGATCGGCGCTGCGGTGGAAGAGGGCCAGGACTATATCCGCATCACGCCGCCCGCGATGTTTATCCCCAATGCCGAAATTGATACCTACGACGACCACCGCATGGCGATGTGCTTTTCGCTGGTGGCACTGGGCGGCGTGCCGGTGCGCATCAACGATCCGGGCTGCACGGCCAAAACTTTCCCGACTTACTTTGATGTGCTGGCGTCGATCACTACCGCCGGGCTGTGAGCTGGGGTGGGTCGCGGCGTCCGCGTCTTGACCCGCCCACCAAAGCCAGCGAATTCAGCGTTATGTTTGCGTTGCTCTCCGTGGCTTTGCGCGGTGGTTCGTGACCCACTTTATGCGATGGCCGGGCTGCCGAATGCCCCCATCTTGAAAGCGGTTTTTGTGTCCCCATTTCGTTGCCAGCGCACTTCTAGCAACAAGGAGCTTTGATTTATGAGTAAAGAAACGCTGGGCTTTCAGGCCGAAGTAAAACAACTGCTGCAATTGATGATTCATTCCTTGTATTCCAACAAGGAAATCTTTTTGCGCGAGCTGATTTCGAATGCGTCCGATGCATGCGATAAATTGCGCTTTGAGGCCATCCACAATGGCGATCTGTATGAAGGCGACGGTGAACTCAATATCAAACTGGCCTTCGACAAAGAAGCGCGCACCATTACGCTGAGCGATAACGGCATCGGCATGAGCCGCGACGAAGTCATCGCCAATATCGGCACCATTGCGCGTTCGGGCACCAAAGAATTCTTCAGCAAGCTGACCGGCGATGCGCAAAAAGACAGCCATCTGATTGGCCAGTTTGGCGTGGGTTTTTATTCGGCGTTTATCGTTGCCGATAAAGTCAGCCTGACTACCCGCCGCGCCGGTCTGGCGGCGGATCAGGCAGTACGTTGGGAAAGCGGTGGCGAAGGCGACTTTACGCTGGAAGAAGTCAGCAAAGCGTCGCGCGGTACGGAGATCGTGCTGCATCTGAAAGAAGGCGAGGACGAGTTCCTTGATGACTGGCGTTTGCGCGGCATTATCCGCAAGTACTCCGACCACATCAGCCTGCCCATCCTGATGGCCAAACAGCCGACCTATGACAATGACGGCAACGTGGTGCCGGGCGAAGGGCTGGAAGCGGTCAACCAGGCCAATGCCTTGTGGACCCGCAACAAAGCGGAAATCACCGACGAGCAATACAAAGAATTCTACAAACACGTGGCGCATGACTTTGATGAGCCCCTGGCATGGAGCCATGCGCGCATTGAAGGCCGCCAGGAATACACCGAATTACTGTTTATTCCCAAACGCGCCCCGTTTGATCTGTATGAGCGCGAACGCCGTCACGGCATCAAGCTGTATGTCAAACGCGTCTTTATTATGGAAGACGCTGAAAAGCTGATGCCGCAATACCTGCGCTTTGTGCGTGGCGTGATTGATTCGGCCGATTTGCCGCTGAATGTTTCGCGTGAAATCCTGCAAGCCAGCCGCGAAGTGGAAACCATCAAATCCGGTTGCGTCAAAAAAGTATTGGGCGTGCTGGAGGATCTGGCCGAAAACAAGCCGGAAGATTACGCGCTGTTCTGGGAGCAATTTGGCAAGGTACTGAAAGAAGGCACCGGCGAAGATTTTGCCAATAAAGAGCGCATTGCCAAATTGCTGCGCTTTGCCTCGACGCTGGCCGATACGCCGGAACAAACCGTGTCGCTGGCCGATTACGTGGGCCGCATGAAGGAAGGCCAGGACAAGATTTATTACATTACCGGCGACAGCTTTGCCGCCGCGCAGCACAGCCCGCATCTTGAAATCTTCCGCAAAAAGGGCATCGAAGTATTGTTGCTGTCGGATCGCGTGGATGAGTGGCTGGCATCCAGCCTGACCGAATTCGATGGCAAGCAACTGCAATCGGTCGCCAAGGGCGAGCTGGATCTGAGCGCGTTTGAAGACGAAGCCGAAAAGCAGCAGCAAGAAGCGGCGGCGGCGGAACTGGCCGATGTGATCGAGAAGTTCAAGACCACGCTGGGCGACAAGGTGAAAGACGTGCGTGTCACGCATCGCCTGACTGATAGCCCGGCTTGCCTGGTGGTGGACAACTTCGACATGAGCGCCAACCTGGAGCGTTTGCTGAAACAAGCAGGCCAGGACGTCAAAGCCACGCGCCCGATTCTGGAAGTGAACCCGGAACATGCGCTGGTTAAAAAGCTGAAAGCGCAACTGAACGGCGAGCGCTTTGAAGACTGGACCCACTTGCTGTACGACCAGGCTGTACTGGCCGAAGGCGCACAGCTGGATGATCCGGCCGGCTTTGTGAAGCGTTTGAATGGGCTGATGGCGCAGATGTAATTGCGCTGGCGGTTAAGCAAAACGGCGATTCGCGGATCGCCGTTTTTTATGTTGGGCTGCGCCAATGGTGTTTGCGCGTATCGGGTGGCATCGGCGCCCCGGCTATGTCCCATCATCAGAACCATCTGGGTGGGACGCCCCTTTTTGCTTCTTTTTTATCGGCTTTGGTCGGTGGGTCCAGACCCA
>NZ_BAAIHC010000046.1:0-15537 GCF_054652575.1 Silvimonas sp. JCM 19000
TTTGTAGAAGGCTTCACAAAGAAGGAAAGGTCGGATTATAATTCCGCCCTTTCCCCGTAGGCGAGTAGCTCAATTGGTAGAGCACCGGTCTCCAAAACCGGGGGTTGGGGGTTCGAAACCCTCCTCGCCTGCCACGAATCAGATTCGCGGCCGTTTCCACAGGGAAGCGGCTTTATTTTATTTGCGGTCTCCGAAAACAGGCTCATGGAAAGCGTCGACAAATTCAAGATGACGGCTGCCGTTGTACTGGTGGCTTTGGGCGTGGCCGGGTTCTATCTCGTGCCGGCCGATCAGGGTGCACTCCGCGTATTGTTTGTTATTGCGGGGCTTTTGCTTGCTGCGACCACCATCTGGTTCTCGCAGCCTGGTCGGAATTTCGTGGATTATGCGCGCGATTCTGTCAAGGAAGCGCAGAAGGTTGTGTGGCCGAGTAAAAAAGAAACCTGGCAAATGACGGGCATTGTGTTCCTGTTTGTCGGGGTGCTTGCGCTTTTCATGTGGGCGGTCGATTCAGGTCTGACGTGGTTGTTCTACGGTGTGATCCTGGGCCGTTAATAAAAATCGCTGGCGGGGTGTTTGAATGGCTATGCGTTGGTACGTGGTGCACGCTTATTCCGGTTTCGAGAAGAGCGTGCAAAAGGCGCTGAAAGAACGCATCGAGCGTTCCGAAGTTGCACATATGTTCGGCCAGATTCTGGTGCCGGTAGAAGAAGTGATGGAAGTGAAGGGTGGTCGTAAAGCCCTGACCGAACGCAAATTCTTCCCGGGCTATGTGCTGGTTGAAATGGAAATGACGGACGAGACCTGGCATATGGTCAAGTCGACGCCGAAGGTCACTGGCTTTGTCGGTGGCTCGGGCAACCGTCCGGCGCCGATTTCGCAGCGCGAAGTCGACGCGATCCTGCATCAGATGCAGGAAGGTGTAGAGAAGCCGAAGCCGAAGGTGTTGTTCGAAGTGGGCGAAGTGTTGCGCGTGACCGATGGTCCGTTTGCAGACTTCAATGCCACTGTTGAAGACATTGACTACGACAAGAGCCGCCTCAAGGTTTCGGTTCTGATCTTCGGTCGCGCTACGCCGGTTGATGTGGATTTTTCGCAGGTCGAGAAGGTCTAAAGCCGTCTCGGTTTGCGGTAGTGGCGCCCTCGGGCGTATTCGGGAAGCGGGGTAACCCGCGCTATACCCATTCTGGAGAAATATCGTGGCAAAGAAAGTTGTCGGCTATATCAAGCTGCAAGTGCCCGCAGGTAAGGCTAATCCGTCGCCTCCTATCGGTCCGGCACTGGGCCAACGCGGTCTGAACATCATGGAATTCTGCAAGGCGTTCAACGCCCAGACCCAAGGCATTGAGCCGGGTCTGCCGATTCCGGTTGTGATCACTGCGTTTGCAGACAAGTCCTTCACCTTCGTGATGAAGAGCCCGCCCGCTACCATTCTGCTGAAGAAGGCTGCTGGCATCACCAAGGGTTCGCCGAAGCCCCATACCGACAAGGTAGGCAAGGTGACGCGCGCTCAGCTCGAAGAAATCGTGAAGACCAAACAAGCAGATCTGACCGCTGCCGACATGGACGCCGCTGTGCGTATCCTGGCTGGCTCGGCTCGTTCGATGGGTCTTGAAGTGGAGGGCCTGTAACATGGCTAAGATTTCCAAGCGTCTGGCCGCCCTCAAGGCCGCTGTAGATCGTAACAAGCTGTACGCTGTTGATGAGGCCCTGAGCCTGGTCAAGGGTGCTGCTACCGCCAAGTTCAACGAATCGATCGACGTTGCTGTCAATCTCGGTATCGATGCACGTAAATCCGACCAGGTTGTTCGTGGTTCGGTGGTGTTGCCGAAGGGTACGGGCAAGTCGGTTCGCGTTGCTGTATTCACCCAGGGTGCCAACGCAGAAGCCGCTAAGGCTGCTGGCGCCGAGATCGTCGGTTTCGAAGATCTGGCTGAATCCATCAAGGCCGGTAACCTGGACTTCGACGTGGTTATTGCTTCCCCGGATGCAATGCGCGTTGTGGGTCAACTGGGCCAGATCCTGGGCCCGCGTGGCCTGATGCCTAACCCGAAGGTTGGCACTGTGACCCCGAACGTTGCTGAGGCCGTCAAGAACGCCAAGGCCGGTCAGGTTCAGTACCGTACCGACAAGGCCGGTATCGTGCACGCCACCATCGGCCGCGCTTCGTTTGAAGCCGCTGATCTGCGCGCCAACCTGACCGCTCTGGTTGATGCACTGCAAAAAGCCAAGCCGGCTACTTCCAAGGGTGTTTACCTGAAGAAAGTGGCTGTTTCCAGCACCATGGGCGTGGGCGTTCGCGTCGACACCGCTACGCTGGCTGGCTAAAAGAACTTTGGGCCTGGCCGGATTTCCGGCCGGGAATGTCAAAGACCGCAGGCGCGGCGCAAGCTGCTTAATCCGGAACTGGTTGTATCAGGTTCACCCTGCGCAGACGGTGGTCCCAATAAATCATGGTTACTCCATCCCCAGCCGGGGGTGGTGCTCCTGATGGACTGGTCGCCGTTTGAATGGAGGTGCATGTTCGCGTGCACCTGTTCAAAGCAAATGGAGGTAGACCTTGAGTCTCAATCTCGAAGACAAGAAGGCCGTCGTAGCCGAGATCGCGGCAGAAATTGCCAACGCTCAAACGCTCGTCGTTGCCGAGTATCGCGGGATCGAGGTTGCCAGCATGACTCGCCTGCGCAAGCAGGCTCGTGAGTCCGGCGTATACCTGCGCGTTCTGAAGAACACGCTGGCACGCCGCGCGGTTGAAGGCACCCCGTTTGCCGGTCTGGCTGACCACATGGTCGGCCCGCTGGTTTACGGTGTGTCCGCAGACCCGGTCGCTGCAGCCAAAGTGCTGAACGACTTCGCCAAGAAAGACGACAAGATCGTCGTCAAGGCCGGTTCTTATGATGGTCAGGTGCTGGATGCAGCGGGCGTTGCTGCCCTGGCTTCGATCCCGAGCCGCGAAGAACTGCTGTCCAAGCTGCTGTACGTCATGAAGGCTCCGGTTGCAGGCTTTGCCCGCGCCCTGGCTGCTCTGGCAGAAAAGCAAGGCGGACCCGCTACGGAAGCTCCGGCTGCCGAAGCCGAAGCCGTTTAACCCGATTTCGATTCATACAAAGATTTTCAGGAGTAATACCAAATGGCTCTGTCCAAAGAAGATATCCTCGACGCGGTTGCAGCCCTGACCGTTATGGAACTGAACGACCTGGTTAAGGCGTTCGAAGAAAAGTTCGGCGTTTCCGCCGCTGCTGTTGCAGTTGCTGGCCCGGCTGGCGCCGCTGCTGCTGCTGTTGAAGAAAAGACCGAATTCGACGTTATCCTGACTGGCGCTGGCGCTCAGAAAGTTGGCGTGATCAAGGTTGTGCGTGAAGTGACCGGTCTGGGCCTGAAAGAAGCCAAGGATCTGGTTGACGGCGCACCGAAGCCGGTCAAGGAAGGCGTTTCCAAGGCTGACGCTGAAGCCATCCAGAAGAAACTGGTGGAAGCAGGCGCTACCGCTGAGGTGAAGTAATCGTCCCTTGGACGTTTAGAAAGGCAGGCGGAGGAATCCGCCTGCCCTTTTGCGTTTGTTCACATCGTGTCGCCGTTTGACACTGGCCGCCGGGCCAGGCAGTTGATAAACCGGAAACCGTTTTTCCCCCGCCAACCGCGGGCGGCGCTTTGCGGTTTGTCTTTTGCGCCCTACTCCATGGAGAGTTTGTGAGTATGAATTACTCGTTCACTGAGAAGAAACGCATTCGTAAGAGCTTTGCGAAACGCGCGAACGTCCTTGATGTTCCGTTTTTGCTGGCCACCCAGATCGACTCGTATAACGAGTTCATCCAGCTGGGTGTATCGATCGCTGATCGCAAGAATATCGGCTTGCATGCCGCATTCACGTCCATTTTCCCGATCGTTTCGCACAACGAAAACGCGCGTCTTGAGTTTGTCCACTATGTATTGGGCGAGCCGCCCTTTGACGTGATCGAGTGTCAGCAACGCGGTATTACGTTTGCTGCGCCGCTGCGCGCCCGTGTGCGTCTGGTCATCATGGACCGCGAAGCCGCCAAGCCGACCGTCAAGGAAGTCAAAGAGCAAGACGTGTACTTTGGCGAAATCCCGCTGATGACGCGTAATGGCTCGTTCGTGATCAACGGCACTGAGCGCGTGATCGTGTCCCAGTTGCACCGTTCGCCGGGCGTGTTCTTCGAGCACGACAAGGGCAAGACCCACAGCTCGGGCAAACTGCTGTTCTCGGCACGGATCATTCCGTACCGCGGCTCGTGGCTCGACTTTGAATTCGACCCTAAAGACTTGCTGTTCTTCCGGATCGACCGTCGTCGCAAGATGCCGGTTTCGATTCTGCTGAAGGCGCTGGGCTATACGCCGGAACAGATCCTCAAAGAGTTCTATGACACCGACACCTTCCATATGGGCAAGGACGGTCTGTTCATGGAACTGGTGCCAGAACGTCTGAAGGGCGAAGTTGCGCGCTTTGACATCGTTGCCGACGACGGCAAGGTACTGGTACAGAAAGACAAGCGTGTCACCGCCAAGGGTATCCGCGACATTCAGGCCGCTGGCCTGAAGCGTCTGCCGGTGCCGGTCGATTTCCTGGTAGGCCGTGTGCTCGCGCATGATGTTGCCAATCCGGAAACCGGCGAGCTGATCGCACGTGGTAACGACGAAATCACCGAAGAACTGGCAATCAAGTTTGATCAGGCCAACGTGGCGCAAGTCCGTGTCCTGTACATCAACGAGATCGACCAGGGCGCGTATATCGCTGCCAGCCTGCGTAACGATGACGTAGCTGATCAGTACGCCGCCAAAGTGGCCATCTATCGCATGATGCGTCCTGGCGAGCCGCCGACCGAAGATGCAGTCGAAGCACTGTTCCGCGGTCTGTTCTTCTCGGAAGACCGTTACGACCTATCGGCTGTGGGCCGCATGAAGTTCAACCGTCGTGCCTATCCGGATCGTCTGGAAGAGAAGGCGCCGGGTTGGCAACGTGCGTTCTACGAGCGCGTGGGTCCGCAAGGCCTGGAAGGCGTGGGCGTGCTGTCGGTTGACGACATCATTGCTGTGATCGGCATTCTGGTTGAACTGCGCAACGGCCGTGGCGACGTGGACGATATCGATCACCTCGGTAACCGTCGCGTACGTTCGGTGGGCGAATTGGCCGAAAACCAGTTCCGCGCCGGTCTGGTGCGGGTTGAGCGCGCGGTCAAGGAACGTCTGTCGCAAGCTGAATCCGACAACCTGATGCCGCATGACCTGATCAATGCCAAGCCGGTTTCGGCCGCGATCAAGGAATTCTTCGGTTCGTCGCAACTGTCGCAGTTTATGGACCAGACCAACCCGCTGTCCGAGATCACGCACAAGCGTCGTGTATCGGCACTGGGCCCGGGCGGTCTGACGCGTGAACGCGCGGGCTTTGAAGTCCGTGACGTGCACCCGACTCACTATGGTCGCGTCTGCCCGATTGAAACGCCGGAAGGTCCGAACATTGGTCTGATCAACTCGCTGTCTTGCTACGCCCGCACCAACGAATACGGTTTCCTTGAGACCCCGTATCGCAAGGTGGTGGATAGCAAAGTCACCGACGAAATCGAATACCTGTCCGCGATCGAAGAGGGCAAGTACGTCATCGCTCAGGCTAATGCCGAGCTGGACGATGCCGGCACCCTGATCGACGACATGGTCACCTGCCGTGAACACGGTGAAACCATCATCGCCACGCCGGATCGCGTGCAATACATGGACGTGGCCCCGAGCCAGATCGTGTCCGTGGCTGCTTCGCTGATTCCGTTCCTGGAACACGATGATGCAAACCGTGCCTTGATGGGTTCGAACATGCAGCGTCAGGCCGTACCGTGTCTGCGCGCTGAAAAGCCCATGGTTGGCACCGGTATCGAGCGCACTTGCGCGGTCGATTCGGGTACCGCTGTGGCGGCACTGCGTGGCGGCGTGGTCGACTTTGTCGATGCCACCCGTATCGTGATCCGCGTCAACGATGATGAGACTCCGGCCGGCGAAACCGGTGTGGATATCTACAACCTGACCAAGTTCACGCGTTCCAACCAGAACACCAACATTAACCAGCGTCCGGTGGTTGCGCGCGGTGATCGTATCGCTCGTGGCGACGTGATTGCGGATGGCGCTTCGACCGATCTGGGCGAAATGGCGCTGGGTCAGAACATGACCATCGCGTTCATGCCGTGGAATGGCTACAACTTCGAGGATTCGATCCTGATCTCGGAGAAGGTGGTGGCAGATGATCGCTACACCTCGATCCACATCGAAGAACTGTCGGTGATGGCGCGTGACACCAAGCTGGGCCCGGAAGAAATCACCCGTGATATCTCCAACCTGAGCGAGCGCATGCTGGGCCGCCTGGACGAGTCCGGCGTGGTTTACATCGGTGCTGAAGTCGAAGCCGGTGATGTGCTGGTCGGTAAAGTGACGCCTAAGGGCGAAACCCAGCTGACGCCGGAAGAGAAGCTGCTGCGCGCAATCTTCGGCGAGAAAGCTTCCGACGTTAAAGACACGTCGCTGCGCGTGCCGTCGGGCATGACCGGTACCGTGATCGACGTACAAGTGTTCACCCGTGAAGGCGTGGAGCGTGACAAGCGCGCCCAGTCCATCATCGACGAACAACTGCGTCGCTATCGCACCGACTTGAACGATCAACTGCGTATCGTTGAAAACGACTTGTTCGAACGTATCGAGCGGATGATTGTCGGTAAGGTTGTTAACGGCGGTCCGAAGCGTCTGGCCAAGGGTGCCGAGATCACCAAGGAATACCTGGCTGATCTGACCCCGCGTCAAGACTGGTTCGATATCCGTCTGGCCGACGAAGATGCTGCGCGCCAGCTTGAATCGATGAAAGACCTCGTTGCACAAATGAAGTCCGATTTCGATCTGCGCTTTGAAGATAAAAAGCGCAAGCTGACCCAGGGCGATGAACTGCCGCCGGGCGTGATCAAGATGGTCAAGGTGTACGTGGCTGTTAAGCGTCGCCTGCAGCCGGGCGACAAGATGGCCGGCCGTCACGGTAACAAGGGTGTGGTTTCCAAGATTCTGCCGGTGGAAGATCTGCCGTACATGGCGGATGGCACCACGGTGGACATCGTGCTGAACCCGCTGGGCGTTCCGTCGCGGATGAACATTGGTCAGATTCTGGAAGTCCACCTCGGTTGGGCGGCCAAGGGTATCGGCCAACGTATCGACAAGATGCTGAACGAACAGCGCCAGTTGTCCGAACTGCGTGACTACATTGGCAAGATCTATGGCACGTCTGGCAAGCCCGAAGATATTTCGGACTTCACCGACGTTGAAGTGATGAACCTGGCCAAGGGTCTGCGTAAGGGGATGGTGTTTGCCAGCCCGGTATTCGACGGCGCCAAGGAAAGCGAGATTCACGAAATGCTGAATCTGGCCTACCCGGACGAAGACGAACGCACCGGTCTGCTTGATTTCAACGACACCAAGACCCAGATGCAACTGTTCGACGGCCGTACCGGCGAACCGTTTGAGCGCAAGGTTTCGGTTGGCGTCATGCATTACCTGAAGCTGCATCACCTGGTTGACGACAAGATGCACGCGCGTTCGACTGGCCCGTACTCGCTGGTAACGCAACAGCCGTTGGGTGGTAAGGCGCAGTTTGGTGGTCAACGTTTCGGTGAGATGGAAGTGTGGGCGCTGGAAGCTTACGGCGCCGCCTATACGCTGCAGGAAATGCTGACCGTGAAGTCGGATGATGTGAACGGTCGGACCAAGGTCTACGAGAACATCGTCAAGGGTGACCATCGCATCGATGCGGGTATGCCGGAATCCTTCAACGTGTTGGTGAAGGAAATCCGCTCCCTCGGTATCGATATCGATCTGGAAACTAACTGACCATGTGAGGTGTGAGGGGTGCCCGCTGCCTTGGAGCAAGCGGGTACCTCACACCTGACTCCTCACCCTCACAGGAGAAAGATTGAGATGAAAGGCTTACTGGAACTCTTCAAGCAAGTCACCCAGGACGAAGAATTCGACGCGATCAAGATCGGGCTGGCCTCGCCCGAGAAGATCCGTTCCTGGTCGTATGGCGAAGTGAAGAAGCCTGAGACCATTAACTACCGTACGTTCAAGCCTGAGCGTGACGGTCTGTTTTGCGCCCGTATTTTCGGGCCGATCAAAGACTACGAATGCTTGTGCGGCAAGTACAAGCGTCTGAAACACCGCGGCGTGATCTGCGAAAAGTGTGGCGTTGAAGTCACGCTGTCCAAGGTTCGTCGCGAACGCATGGGCCACATCGAGCTGGCCAGCCCGGTTGCGCACATCTGGTTCCTGAAGAGCCTGCCCTCGCGCCTGGGTATGGTGCTGGATATCGCATTGCGCGATATCGAGCGCGTGCTGTACTTCGAAGCATTCATCGTGGTTGAGCCGGGTATGACCCCGCTGCAACGCGGTCAACTGCTGACCGAAGAAGACTACTTCGACAAGGTTGAAGAATACGGCGACGAATTCGTTGCGTTGATGGGCGCCGAAGGCATCCGTGAACTGCTGCGCAATCTGGACGCTGACAACGAGATCGCGACCCTGCGTCAAGAACTCGAATCGACCTCGTCGGACACCAAGATCAAGAAGATCGCCAAGCGCCTGAAAGTGCTCGAGGCCTTCCACAAGTCGGGCATCAAGCCGGACTGGATGGTGATGGAAGTGCTGCCGGTGCTGCCGCCTGAGCTGCGCCCGCTGGTGCCGCTGGATGGTGGCCGCTTCGCGACCTCCGATCTGAACGACTTGTATCGCCGCGTGATCAACCGGAACAACCGTCTCAAGCGTCTGCTTGAGCTGCGCGCGCCGGACATCATCGTGCGTAACGAAAAGCGCATGCTGCAAGAATCGGTGGATTCGCTGCTGGACAACGGTCGCCGCGGTAAGGCAATGACCGGTGCCAACAAGCGTCCGCTGAAGTCGCTGGCTGACATGATCAAGGGTAAGGGCGGTCGTTTCCGTCAGAACTTGCTGGGTAAGCGCGTCGATTACTCGGGTCGTTCCGTGATTACCGTGGGCCCGTACCTGCGTCTGCATCAGTGCGGCTTGCCGAAACTGATGGCGCTGGAACTGTTCAAGCCGTTCATTTTCCACAAGCTGGAAGTGATGGGCCTGGCCACCACCATCAAAGCGGCCAAGAAAATGGTCGAAGCGCAAGAAGCGGTGGTGTGGGACATTTTGGAAGACGTCATCCGCGAGCATCCGGTGCTGCTGAACCGCGCGCCGACGCTGCACCGTCTGGGTATCCAGGCGTTCGAGCCGGTACTGATTGAAGGCAAGGCGATCCAGCTGCATCCGCTGGTCTGCGCGGCATTCAACGCCGACTTTGACGGTGACCAGATGGCTGTTCACGTGCCGTTGTCGCTGGAAGCGCAGATGGAAGCCCGCACGCTGATGCTGGCCTCCAACAACGTGCTGTCGCCCGCTAACGGCGAGCCGATCATCGTGCCGTCGCAGGATATCGTGCTGGGTCTGTACTACATGACCCGCGAAGCGATCAACGCGGCTGGTGAAGGCATGAAGTTCACCGACGTGCGCGAAGTGCATCGTGCTTATGAAAACAAAGTGGTCACGCTGCAGACCCGCATCTCGGTGCGTCTGAAAGAGTTTGTGCGTGATGATGCCGGTGAATGGCAAGCGCAGATGGTGCGTCGTGATACCACCGTCGGCCGTGCCATCCTGTCTGAAATCCTGCCGAAGGGCCTGGACTTCAGCCACATCAACAAGGCACTGAAGAAGAAAGAAATCGGTCGTCTGATCAACGCATCGTTCCGTCGTTGCGGTCTGAAAGACACCGTCGTGTTTGCCGATCAACTGATGTACACCGGTTTTGCGTATTCCACGCGCGGTGGCGTCTCGATTTGCGTCGACGACATGCTGGTTCCGGCCAAGAAGGTCGAACTGCTGGCTGCAGCCAACGCCGAAGTCAAAGAGATCGAGCAGCAATACAGCTCCGGTCTGGTGACGCAAGGCGAGCGCTACAACAAAGTGGTCGATATCTGGGGCCGTGCCGGTGACCAGATTGCCAAGGCGATGATGGACCAACTCGGTAAAGAGAAGGTTGTCGACGGCGAAGGCAAGACGGTTGATCAAGAGTCGTTCAACTCGCTGTACATGATGGCCGACTCGGGCGCTCGGGGTTCCGCAGCGCAGATCCGCCAGCTGGCTGGTATGCGGGGTTTGATGGCCAAGCCGGATGGCTCGATTATCGAGACGCCGATTACGACCAACTTCCGCGAAGGTCTGACCGTTCTGCAGTACTTCAACTCGACGCACGGTGCCCGTAAGGGTTTGGCCGATACCGCGTTGAAGACCGCTAACTCGGGTTACCTGACCCGTCGTCTGGTCGACGTGACGCAAGATCTGGTGGTGACCGAGGACGATTGCGGCACCAAGTACGGCGTGACCATGAAGGCAGTGGTGCAGGGCGGTGACGTCATCGAAGCACTGCGCGACCGTATTCTGGGTCGTGTGGCTGCGGTCGATATCGTTGATCCGGCTTCGCAAGAAACCGCGATCGAAGCGGGCACCATCCTGGGTGAAGACGAAGTTGATCAGATCGACGCCATGGGCGTGGACGAAGTGCGTGTACGCACGCCGCTGACTTGCGAAACCCGTTACGGCCTGTGCGCTTCGTGCTACGGCCGCGATCTGGGCCGCGGTCATCGCGTCAACGCCGGTGAAGCTGTGGGTGTTATTGCGGCGCAGTCGATCGGTGAGCCGGGTACCCAGCTGACCATGCGTACGTTCCACATCGGTGGTGCGGCATCGCGAGCAGCAGCGGCTAGCCAGGTTGAGACCAAGTCCAATGGTCATATCGCGTACAGCGCCAACATGCGCTACGTGACCAACACCAAGGGCGAGCAGCTGGTCATCGCGCGTTCGGCCGAAGTGCTGGTGCTGGATGACAACGGTCGTGAGCGTGAACGTCACAAGGTGCCGTACGGCGCTACGCTGATGGTCAAGGATGGCGAAGCGGTCAAGGCCGGCGCCGTGCTGGGCACGTGGGACCCGCACACCCGTCCGATCATTACCGAGTACGCCGGTCAGGTGCGCTTCGAGAACGTCGAAGAAGGCGCCACCGTCGTTAAACAGGTGGATGATGTGACCGGTCTGTCGACCCTGGTCGTGATCGATCCGAAGCGTAAGGCGGGTGCGTCCAAGGGCGTGCGTCCGCTGGTTAAACTGACCGATGAAAACGGCCACGATGTGAAGCTGACCGGTACCGATACTTCGGTAACGATTACCTTCCAGGTAGGCTCGATCATTACCGTGAAGGACGGTCAGGTTGTGGGCGTGGGTGAAGTTCTGGCGCGTATTCCGCAAGAAACCGCCAAGACCCGCGACATTACCGGTGGTCTGCCGCGCGTTGCGGAACTGTTCGAAGCGCGTTCGCCGAAAGACGCCGGCATGCTGGCGGAAATCACCGGCACGATGTCGTTCGGTAAGGACACCAAGGGCAAGCAACGTCTGATCATTACTGATCCGGACGGCATGGCTCATGAATACCTGATCCCGAAAGACAAGCACGTGATGGTGCACGATGGTCAAGTCGTGAACCGCGGTGAAAACATTGTCGACGGCCCGATCGATCCGCACGATATCCTGCGTCTGCAAGGTATCGAGGCGCTGGCGCGTTACATCGTGCAAGAGGTGCAAGAAGTTTACCGACTGCAGGGCGTGAAGATTAACGACAAGCACATCGAAGTAATCGTGCGTCAGATGCTGCGTCGTGTGGTGATTTCGGCTTCGGGTGATACCGGCTTTATCCTGGGTGAACAGGTTGAACGTGCTGAAGTACTGAGCATGAACGACAAGATGGTTGCCGAAGGTAAACAACCGGCGCAGTACGAGAACATCCTGCTGGGTATTACCAAGGCTTCGTTGTCGACCGATTCGTTTATCTCGGCCGCATCGTTCCAGGAAACCACACGTGTTCTGACCGAAGCCGCCATCATGGGCAAGGTCGACGAACTGCGCGGTCTGAAGGAAAACGTGATCGTGGGTCGTTTGATCCCGGCCGGTACCGGTCTGGCATACCACCGCAGTCGCAAACGTGCTCCGGCCAATCCGGATGCACCGTCGGCAGAAATGCTGGCAGCGGAGGCCGCATTTGCCACCGTTGGTCAGGACGAAGGCCAATAAAACAGGCAGGAGCCCGGAATCCCGGGCTCCGAGCCGAATGCGCTTGACGTCAAGCGCTTGATTTTCTTAAAATCTACGACTTTTCTGGCGACGCTCAGCCTGCTGAACGTCGCTAGCTTCATTTGGTGGCCCGGTCCATGTGGCCTGGCGGCCAGAAAAAGGCCCCGTGAGGGGTGTGTAAACTCAAGGAAGTTTTTAACAATGCCAACTATCAATCAGCTGGTCCGCAAGGGCCGCGAGAAGGAAGTGGTGAAGAGCAAGGTTCCCGCGCTCGAAGCCTGCCCTCAAAAGCGTGGCGTGTGCACTCGCGTGTACACCACAACGCCGAAAAAGCCGAACTCCGCACTGCGTAAAGTGTGCAAGGTACGTCTCACCAACGGTTTCGAAGTCATTTCGTACATCGGCGGTGAAGGCCACAACCTGCAAGAGCACAGCGTTGTGCTGATCCGCGGCGGTCGTGTCAAGGATTTGCCGGGTGTGCGTTACCACACCGTGCGCGGCTCCCTGGATACCGCAGGCGTTAAAGATCGTAAGCAAAGCCGTTCGAAGTACGGCGCCAAGCGCCCGAAGGCGTAATGGCTGTGTGGTCGGCGGCACACATCAAAGCCGTCGAGTAAGTGGCCGTCTTATGGATGGCCGTGGGGATCAGCAATTGTCCCCGACTGAATGTCACATCAAGGAAGCAATATCATGCCAAGACGCAGAGAAGTTCCCAAACGCGACGTTCTGCCGGATCCTAAATTCGGCAGCCAGGAACTGAGCAAATTCATGAACGTCGTCATGATTGACGGCAAGAAGTCCGTGGCCGAAGGCATCATTTACGGTGCACTGGCCCAGATCGAGAAGAAGACCGGCAAGAACGCGCTGGAAGTATTCTCGACTGCAATCAATAACGCGAAACCGATCGTCGAGGTTAAGAGCCGTCGCGTCGGTGGTGCCAACTATCAGGTACCTGTCGAAGTCCGTCCCAGCCGTCGTTTGGCATTGGCGATGCGTTGGGTGCGCGACGCGGCTCGCAAGCGTGGCGAAAAGTCCATGGATCTGCGTCTGGCTGGTGAGCTGCTTGATGCCGCGGAAGGTCGTGGCGGCGCGATGAAGAAGCGCGACGAAGTTCACCGCATGGCAGAAGCGAACAAGGCGTTCGCGCACTACCGCTTCTAATGCACAACGCTTAAGGAAATCATCGTGGCCCGTAATACTCCTATTGAGCGCTACCGTAACATCGGTATCTCCGCTCACATTGATGCAGGCAAGACCACCACGACCGAGCGTATCCTGTTCTACACCGGTGTGAACCACAAGATTGGTGAGGTTCACGACGGCGCTGCCACCATGGACTGGATGGAGCAAGAGCAAGAGCGCGGTATTACCATTACTTCGGCTGCAACCACGACCTTCTGGAAAGGTATGGGTATGCAGTTTCCGGAACACCGCTTCAACATCATCGACACCCCGGGGCACGTGGACTTCACCATCGAGGTGGAACGTTCCATGCGCGTACTGGATGGCGCATGTATGGTGTATTGCGCGGTAGGTGGTGTGCAGCCCCAGTCTGAAACCGTATGGCGTCAGGCTAACAAGTACAAAGTGCCGCGTCTGGCCTTCGTGAACAAGATGGACCGTTCCGGCGCCAACTTCTTCCGCGTGGTCGAGCAGATGAAGACGCGTCTGAAAGCCAACCCGGTACCGGTGGTTATTCCTATCGGCGCTGAAGACGGCTTTGAAGGCGTGGTTGATCTGATCAAGATGCAGGCCATCTTCTGGGATGAAGCTTCGCAAGGTATGAAGTTTGAATACCGCGAAATCCCGGCAGAGCTGCAAGCTGTCGCTGAAGAATGGCGCGAAAAGATGGTTGAGTCGGCTGCTGAAGCCAACGAAGAGCTGATGAACAAGTACCTTGAAGAAGGTACGCTGACCGAAGAAGAAATCGTGTCGGCCATCCGCACTCGTACCATCGCTTGCGAAATCCAGCCGATGCTGTGCGGTACCGCATTCAAGAACAAGGGTGTACAGCGCATGCTGGACGCCGTGATCGAATTCCTGCCGTCCCCGGTTGATATTCCCCCGGTCGGTGGTACTGATGATCGCGAGCAACCTGCTACGCGTGAAGCTTCGGATACCGCGCCGTTCTCGGCACTGGCATTCAAGCTGATGAACGACCCGTATGTCGGTCAGCTGACTTTCTTCCGTGTTTACTCGGGCGTGGTCAAGCAAGGTGATTCGGTTCTGAACTCGGTGAAAGACCGTAAAGAACGTATCGGTCGTATCGTGCAGATGCACGCCAACGATCGTAAGGAAATCGACGAAGTTCACGCGGGCGATATCGCCGCAGCGATCGGCCTGAAGGATGTCACCACTGGTGAAACCCTGTGTTCGCTCGATGCCCCGATTATCCTCGAACGCATGATCTTCCCGGATCCGGTGATTCACGTTGCTGTCGAACCGAAGACCAAGGCCGACCAGGAAAAGATGGGCGTTGCCCTGAACCGCCTGGCCAAGGAAGATCCGTCGTTCCGCGTTCGTACCGATGAAGAATCGGGTCAGACGATTATTTCTGGTATGGGCGAGCTCCACCTGGAAATTCTGGTTGACCGTATGAAGCGTGAATTCGGCGTTGAAGCCAACGTCGGCGCGCCGCAGGTTGCTTACCGCGAAACCATCACCCAGGTGGCGAAGGATATCGAAGGCAAGCACGCCAAGCAGTCCGGTGGTAAGGGTCAGTACGGCCATTGCGTGATCACGGTTGAACCGTCTGGCGAAGGCAAGGGTTACCAGTTCTTCGACGAAATCAAGGGTGGCACGATTCCCCGCGAATTTATCCCGTCGGTGGACAAGGGTATCCAGAACACGCTGAAGGCTGGCGTGCTGGCTGGCTTCCCGGTGGTGGACGTTTCCGTTCATCTGACCTTCGGTTCGTACCACGATGTCGATTCGTCGCAAATCGCCTTTGAACTTGCTGGCTCGCTGGCATTCAAGGAAGCAATGCGTCGCGCCGGTGCGGTTATCCTCGAGCCGATGATGGCCGTGGAAATCGAAACGCCTGAAGAATACATGGGCGACATCATGGGCGATCTGTCTTCCCGTCGCGGTATCATCCAGGGCATGGATGACAACCCTGCCGGCGGCAAGATGGTCAAGGTGGAAGTGCCGTTGTCCGAGATGTTTGGTTACTCGACCACGCTGCGTTCGATGTCGCAGGGTCGTGCTACGTACTCCATGGAGTTCAAGCACTACTCGCAAGCGCCGAAGCACGTTGCCGACGCCATCATGGCGAACAAGAAATAATTGAATCACGACGCCCGGCGGCATGCCGCTGGGCCTTTAAATTCTGACTATTAAGGAATTAGCGAAATGGCTAAGGAAAAATTTGCGCGGACGAAG
>NZ_BAAIHC010000047.1:0-15402 GCF_054652575.1 Silvimonas sp. JCM 19000
CGCCCCGTCTTTGACGTCCCAGCCGAGCTCCTGCAATTGCGTTCGTATTGCGTCGGCGCGGGGCCAGTCCTTGTTGGCGCGCGCGGTGGCGCGTTCGGCTTGCAGCGCGGCGACTGCGGGCGGCGTGGCGCGCTGCGCCGGTTGCCATTGCGTCAGACCTAGTCCCAGCACCTGGTCACAGTAGGCCACGGTCGCTTTGCGCGTGGCAGCATCGAGCGCGCTACGCGCCAGTTCCCACACCACGGCCAGGCCGCGCGGCAGGTTCAGATCCTGGTTGATCTCGGCATCGAAACGCGCGGCCCACTGCGCATCCACGTTGCCGCCATCTGGCCATTCGGCAAACATTTTGCGCAGGCGATCCAGCGCCACCTGCGCCGCGTCCAGCGCTTCCAGGCTAAAGCGCAGCTGGCTGCGGTAATGCGCGGTCAAACACAGGTAGCGAAAGGCGAGCGCGTCATTGCCGCGATCCAGCAGGGTTTGCAAACGCAAAAACTGGCCAGAAGACTTGGACATCTTTTCGCCGCTCTCCAGCATAAAGTGGCCATGCATCCAGTAATTGGCCAGGCGCGTGCCAAAGCAGGCTTCGCTTTGTGCGATCTCGTTGCTGTGATGCACGGCGATGTGATCCTCGCCGCCACAGTGGATATCAAACCAGGGCGTCAGATATTTCGCTGCCATGGCTGAGCACTCAATATGCCAGCCAGGAAAGCCCCGTCCCCACGGGCTGTCCCATTCCATCTGCCGCTGGCTGCCGGGCGGGCTGAGTTTCCACAAGGCGAAATCGGTGGCATGGCGCTTGTCGCCCAATGCCACGCGCACACCCGCATCCAGCCCTGATTGGTCCAGCCGGGCCAGATAGCCATAGT
This sequence comes from Silvimonas sp. JCM 19000, assembly GCF_054652575.1. Taxonomy (NCBI): domain Bacteria; kingdom Pseudomonadati; phylum Pseudomonadota; class Betaproteobacteria; order Neisseriales; family Chitinibacteraceae; genus Silvimonas; species Silvimonas sp. JCM 19000. The sequence goes on from NZ_BAAIHC010000047.1 coordinate 867, forward strand.
CATCCTGCTTGCTCGAATCAAAATACACGCCGTCGGGGCTGCGATAGGCATAGCCATTGGCCTCAATGGCCGCAATCATCGCAATCTGCTCGCCGATGTGCTCGGTGGCTTTACACCACAAGGCTGGCTCCAGCAGATTGAGCGCGCGCCAGTCCGCCTGGAAGGCAGCGGTGTATTTTTCGGCGATCTGCCACGCTGATGCGCCCGCGCGGCGGCTGCCTTTTTCCATCTTGTCTTCGCCATCGTCCGCATCCGACACCAGATGGCCCACGTCGGTGATATTGACCACATGGCGCACGTTGTGGCCACCGTGTTGCAGCACCCGGCGCAGCAGATCCTCAAACACATAGGTGCGCAGATTGCCGAGATGCGCGTAGTCGTACACGGTGGGGCCGCAGCAATACAGTCCCACCTGATCCGCTTGCAGTGGCGTAAACGGGCGCAACGCGCGCTCCCAGGTGTCATACAGCACGATAGGCATCGGGTGGTCCTTGTCAGCGAGATTGTTTTGATAGGGCAAAAACCAGGGCAACAAAAAAGCCACCGGTTGGCGGGCAACGGGTGGCTTGGGGTGACGCGCGCTGTTCGCGCTGTGACGCTAGTGGATCAGCGCCCAGGCGTGCTCACCCCCGCGACAACAGCAGCAAGGCTGAGTAAGCGGACGGTGGGCAAGGCGGGTGATGCGCGCGACGGGTTTCATGCCGCTTATCGTAGGGGACGCCCATGGGGCCGGTCAATGGGCTGAATGGTCGGGGTCCTGGCTAGGCAGGCTGGTGCCGGGCTGCTTATGCTGCCAACACGTATAGATACACAGGACTGCCGCCATGCTGACACGTTCTCTCATCTTGCCGCTTATGCTGGGCGCCGCCGAATGGGCTGGCGCGGCTTCTCTGACCAGCGTGGCCGGGGCTGTTGGCGGCCTGGGCAATGGCAGTATCAGCGGCGGTTGCACCACCTATGGCCCGCCAGCCACCACGCAGGCGTTTTTCGGCAGCGACGGCTTTGGCGTACCGTCGGGCGGCATTGCCGCTTGCGATTATCGCGGCGAAGTGGTTGAGCACAGCGCGGCCATTGGCAACGTGACCAGTAGCGCCAGCGTCAGCAACGCGGTGCTCACTCTGGGGGCATCGCCCGCGGTTTATAACGGCAGCGGTGCCGCACGCGCCAGCTATACCAGTCTGGGGGTGCAGGCGCATGGCGCCATCACCGGCGGCGAGCTGCCCGGCAATCCCACCGATGTCTATAACTCGATCGGTGCAGCCATTACCCACGATACGCTCACCGTCAATGACCCCACCCGCACCGGCCACACCGGTTACATCGATTACGTCTACACGGTCGACGGCAGCTTGTCGGCACCGGGTGACCCCGGCGCTTATCTGTTTGGCTATGCTGCGATCAATTTCGGCGTGGAGCAGGATGGCGTGATCTATAGCCGCGCCTTCCAGGGGCATGTCTATCGCGGGCAAGAAGCCGAAGTGCGCAATCTGAGCACCGATGCTCCCGGCTTCGCTATTGGCATAGGCAGTGCCAGCGGCAGCGAGACATTCTCCACCAGCGATATATTCGCGGCGCGGGCGTTCTCGTTCACCTTTGGCACATCGTTTGATTATGGCATCGGGCTGGAAGCCATCGCCTACGGCACGGCCGACGTCGATTTCTCGTCGACGGTCAAACTGGTCGGCATCAATGTTTACGATAGCGATGGCAATTTGCTGAGCGGCTACACCATTTCGTCCGACAGTGGCACCAACTACCTGGCCGCCGCAGTGCCTGAGCCACATGAATGGATACTGCTGGGCGTGGGTGGCTTAGGGCTGGCATGGACGCGGCGGCGCAAAAGCGGCGCTGCCTTGCCGGGGGCCATTGCTTGAAGCGAGCAGGGCGGAATCTGGCAACCTGCAGCTGCGACGGTGCGCAGGGCTGGTCTAGAATGCGGCAACCGGTCTACGCGTGATGCCCATGTCTGTTGCTACTGCTCGTCCCACTCCCGTGTTCTGGCGCGATCCCGCCATGCCCTGGCTAGAATTGCGCACCGTGCTCGACGGCCGCACGGTGTGTTACGCACCGCATACGCATGAGACGTTTTCGATCGGTGCCATTACCGGTGGCCAAAGCCTGTATATCAACGGCACCCAGCGTAGGCAGGTGCAGACCGGCGATCTGGTGATCATCAATCCGGAGCAAGTACACGCCTGCAATCCGCTGACCGATGCGGCGTGGGCTTATCACATGTTTTATGTCGACGTGACATGGCTGGCGGGCTTGCAATATGAGCTGGGTTTTACTCCCGCTGCAGCCTTTCAGCCCTTTGCCACCACACTCAGTGCAGATCCTGCCTTGTATGCCGGACTGACCCGATTGGCCGCCAGCTTGCACGAGGGCGCGGGCGATCACTTGCTGCAGCAAAGCCAGGCCATCGCCTTCTTCAGCGAATTGCAACTGGCGCTTGGCCCGGCACGGCCGCCGCGCCAGCCGGCGCATCACAAACTACAACGCGCCGCTGATCTGATCCGCGAACAATATGCCGAAACATTGACGCTGGATCAGCTTTGCGCCGCCGCCGAGCTGTCGGCCACGCATCTTATCCGTGGGTTTAAACAGCATTTCGGCATGACACCTCATGCCTATCTGACCAACCGCCGGATTCAGGTCAGCCGCACGCGCTTGCGCCAGGGCGCGGCGATTGCCGAGGTGGCGCACGAGGTGGGATTTGCCGATCAGGCGCATCTGCAACGTGCCTTCAAACAAATGATGGCAACCACGCCAGGCCACTATCGCACCGCCTGAGGACGCCTTGCGTCACACCGCCAGCAAGGCGGCGCTGCCCAGCAGTAACAACGCCATCAGCCGGTTGAATTGCCGCACGCGGGCCGGTTGCTGCAAATAGCGCCGTAAATGGCTACCGGCATAGGCCCAACTGCCCACCGAGACGTAGCAAATCACCAGATACAGCCCGGCAAATTGCCAGATCAGCGCGCGATCGCCATCGGCCACATATGCGCTCATGCCCGCCAGCGCAGCCACCCACGCTTTGGGGTTCAGCCATTGCATCAAGGCGCCATACCACAAGGACGGCCGCCGCAGCTGCGAACGGGCACTGAGCTGGCCATCGTCCAGCGCCAGTCGCCACGCCATCCACAACAAGAACGCCACGCCCGCCCACTGGATAGCGCGTGCCAACCCCGGCAGGGCATCCAGCAGTTGATGCAGCCCGAAACCGCTAAGCACCAGCAATAAAACAAAGCCCAGCGTAGCGCCGAGCACATGCCGCAGCGCCGGCATCAGGCCATACTGCGCCGCACTACCCAGCGCCACCAGGTTGACCGGGCCCGGCGTGATCGAAGCAACCAGCGCGAACGCGGCCATCGACAGATAAACAGACATTGCAAAACTCCGTGCAGAACAAGGTGGCACGAAGGTAGCGGGGCGGGTGGGGTGGGGTATTGAACAAAATAACCGTGGCGACGCGCGATTTACTGCGCTGGTCGTGGCAATTGTGCAGGCGGCGCAGCTTGGGGCGAGTTGCCGCTAAACATCGTCTCGGAAACCGTGTATAAGAGCCAGAACCCGTGCAAATCTGTGCGGCTGATCAGCGCCACTTACGGTGGTGCGCGGCCTGTCCCCTAGAGGGAGGATCCATGTCTACACGCACTTGTTATCACACCTTTTTGTCAGATGACGAGGCAGAAGCCCGTCCCCGAGTCGCTACGCCGTCGATTTCCACCCCGCGCCCGACACCCACTTCACAGTGGCTTGAGGTGGAAGCCACGCTGCGGGAGCGTGCTCAAAATATCGAAAAGCGAGTTGAAATCAGCAGCAGTGAGCAACTGGTCGCGCTGCGTAAAAAAGTACGAGCAGACAAGGGCTTGTAACGCTTTGCAAGCGTTCTGTTTGCTACATAAAATCCGGCATCCAACTTGCCGGATTTTTTATTTTGCCCAGGGCTTTTCTGCAGGACGGCTTTGTTACCGGGGACAAGAATGGTACCGAACCAGATTACCTGGTTGATTTCGCCTATCTTGATTTCGAACAACAAATGGCGCTTGAGCGCTTTCTGACCAGGTATCGCGCCGGTGAGCTGCAAGAAGGCAAAAACAAGCCTTCGTTCGAAGACGACGACGGTGGTGTTTTATCCTTCGCGAAGGAATATCAGACCTTCCACGTCTGGCACTATCACTGCGGCCCTTGGCGCCTTCATGGGGCATTTCAATTTACCTTGGCGCATTTGCCTCGCAACCTCGCCGGAAAGCGCTGCGGCCCGGTTATTCACTATGTGCGGCGACAATCCGGGCAGGAAATCACGGTAATTGGTCTGGGGTATGACCATGTGGATCCATTTCCGCGTCCCACCAAAGCATCTGAACTTTGGCAGCGGATGAAAAACCATCAAACGCGCGTCGCCCTAGAGTGAACTTGATTTGGCATATCGCAATAATTTGTTAGTCTTTGTGGGCATATAAAGCCCCAGCTATAGTCAGGCATCCTCCACCGCCCCCCCCCGCCATGCCCCGCCCGGATTCAAACATCGAGGCCATCGAATGGCCCACCTGGTTGTTGCTGCTCAGCGTGTACAGCGCGTGGGCCGCTGCGGTGTGGGCGTCGGAGCATATTACGGCGTGGCTTGCGGTGCCGCTGCTGGCGCTGGCGCTGGCGTGGTATTCCAGCCTGCAACACGAATTGCTGCACGGCCATCCCACCCGCAATGCGGCCTTCAATCGCTTTCTGGGATTGCTGCCGTTAGCGGTCTGGTATCCCTTCGATGAGTACAAGCGCAGCCATCTGGCGCATCACGAAGAAGCACATCTGACTTACCCCGGCATTGATCCCGAAAGCAACTATCTGGCGCCAGCCGCCTTCCGCCGGTTGCCGCGCGGATTGCAGCCCTTGCGCCGCGCCACGCGCACCGCGTTTGGCCGTATGTTGCTGGGCCCGGCGTTTGCGATTGTGGCGACCTGGCGCGATGGCTGGCGTGATCGCGCGCAGCGCAAGGTCTGGTGCCAGCATTTGCTGTTGCTGGCCTTGATAGCGCTGGCGCTGGGGCTGGCGCAGGCCTCGCTCTGGCGTTATTTGCTGGCGAGCTATCTGGCCTTGGGGATTTCAATGCTGCGCTCTTTCTATGAGCACCGGCCCGCGGCGGTGCCAGCGCATCGGGTGGTGCTGAATGAGGCGGGCTGGTTCTGGCGCTTGCTGTTTCTGAATAACAACTACCATCTGGTGCACCACGAGCAGCCGCGCTTGCCGTGGTATCGCATCGCCGCTGCCTACCGCGCCGATCGCAGCGCCTTGTTGCAGCGTAATGGCCACTTTCTGGTGCCCGGCTACGGCTATCTGTTGCGGCATTACGGGTTCAAGCCAATTGATGCGCCAACCTATCCCGCGGTGCACGTCAGCATCTAGCAGTGGTCAGCTAGCGGTAAGCGCTGGTTTATTTTCTGCGCATTGCCCGGTAGTATCGCTCATCCGTTTTGTCGCGCTGGCTAACATAACAACACGCCTTCTGATCAAGGAAATCCGCCATGAATTTGCGTTTCTCTCGCCGCGCTGTGCTGGGCGGCGCTGTCGCCCTGTTGCTTGCTGCCGTCACCCACGCTGCCGACACGCCGGTACGCGTCAGCTCCAAGATCGACACCGAGGGCGCCTTGCTGGGCAATATGATTTTGCAAGTGCTGCAAGCGCAGGGCATCAAGACCGAGAACAAGGTGCAGTTGGGCACCACCAAGGTGTTGCGCGGGGCGATTACGGCAGGGCAGATCGATATCTATCCCGAATACACCGGTAATGGCGCCTTCTTTTTCTCCGACGAAAAAAATCCGGCATGGAAGAACGCCAAAGCCGGTTACGACAAGGTCAAGCAGCTCGATCTGGAAAAAAACAAGCTGGTCTGGCTGGAGCCATCGCCGGCCAATAACACCTGGGCCATTGCCATACGCAAAGACGTGGCCAGCAGCAACAAACTCAAATCGCTGAGCGATCTGGGCGCTTATATCGCCAAGGGCGGCAGCTTCAAACTGGCTGCATCGGCTGAATTTATCGAGCGCCCCGATGCCTTGCCCGCGTTCGAATCCGCCTATGGTTTCAAGCTCAAGCAAGACCAGTTGCTGACGCTGGCCGGGGGCGATACCACTGTCACCATCAAGGCTGCGGCGGAGCAGACGTCGGGCGTGAATGCGGCGATGGCGTATGGCACCGATGGCCCGGTGGCGGCGCTGGGTCTGGTCACGCTGGACGACCCCAAGGGCAGCCAGCCGATCTACGCGCCAACGCCGGTGATCCGTGCCGAAACCCTGAGCGCTTACCCCAAAATCAAGGATGCACTGGCGCCGGTGTTCAAATCGCTGGATAGCAAAACCTTGCAAGGCCTGAACGCCAAGATCGCCATCGAAGGCCAGGATGCCAAAAAAGTCGCGGCCGATTATCTGAAGTCGAAAGGCTTTGTTAAATAACAGGAAGCGTCTGGCTTGCGTCTGAAACTGCATAACCGCGTGCTGGCCTTGCTCTGGCTGCTGGGCTTGCTCGCGGCGCTGGGCGTGGCCTGGTTAACGCATGCACCTAACCGACTGGTAACGGGCACCGGCGTGTCGTTTGCCAGTGTGTTGCATGGCGCTCGTGGGCTGGTGCTACTGCCGGGTTTGTGGCTGGGTGCGGCGGCGTGGCTGCGGCCAGGCTGGCGCGTGCACGCCTCGGTCTTGATCGCCGCAACCTTATGGCTGAGCGGCCTGGTTTATATCGCCGGGGCGGAAGCGGCGCGGCTGGCTGAAGTCGATTCGGCTTATAGCCGCACCTCGTTTGGTGGCGGCTTGTGGCTCTTGCTCACGCTGGGCTGGTTGATGGCGGCCGATGCGCTGGGGCGGCTGCGCTTGCAGCCTGTGCCCGCCGTATTGATCGGCCTGGCAGTGCTGGCGCCGTTGGCCGCTTTGTTGTACAGCGGCCAGCTCGATCAGCTCTCGGTGCTAAAGGAGTACGCCAACCGCCAGGACGTGTTCAACGACGCCTTGTCACGCCATCTCGAAATTGTGGCCGCTACCTTGCTGCCCACTTTGCTGATCGGCGTACCGCTGGGCGTCTTGGCCTATCGCCGCCAGCACGTGCGGCCGCCGTTGTTTGGCGTGCTTAATGTAATCCAGACCGTACCTTCCATTGCCTTGTTCGGCCTGCTGATTGCGCCGCTGGCCGCGCTGGCGGCGCATCTGCCCGTGCTGGCGCAGTGGGGCATAGGCGGCATCGGCATGGCGCCGGCCGTGATTGCGCTAACCCTGTACTCGCTGCTGCCCATGGTGCGCAGTACCACGGCGGGATTAGAGCAAGTGCCTGCCAGTGTGGTGGATGCAGCGCGCGGCATGGGGCTGTCGGCGCGGCAGATTTTCTGGAAAGTGGAAGTGCCGCTGGCTTTGCCGGTTCTGCTGGCGGGTTTGCGCATCACCACCGTGCAAGCCATCGGCCTGACCACGGTGGCCGCACTGATCGGTGCCGGTGGTTTTGGCGCGATCATGTTCCAGGGTTTGCTCAGCAGCGCCATTGATCTGGTCTTGCTCGGCGTGGCGCCGGTCATTGCGCTGGCGGTGGTGGCCGATGCGGTTTTCAAATTACTGGTGGCGCTGGTCGCGCCAGGGAAGCGCCAATGATCGAATTCAAGGAAGTCAGCAAAACCTTTGGCGCCTGGCAAGCGGTGGACAAGCTCAGTCTGCGTTTGCCCGACGGCGAATTTACCGTGCTGATCGGGCCGTCGGGTTCCGGCAAATCGACCACACTCAAAATGATTAACCGGCTGGTGGAACATGACAGCGGCCGCATCCTGTTTGCCGGGCAGGAAATCCGCAGTTTTAGTCCGGAAGATCTGCGTCGCCGCATGGGCTACGCCATCCAGTCCAATGGTTTGTTTCCGCACTGGACCGTGGCCGAAAACATTGCCACCGTTCCCACCTTGCTCAAGTGGCCCAAGGCGCGCATCGCCGATCGGGTGACCGAGTTGCTGACGCTGCTGGACCTCGACCCCAATCGCTATCGCGACCGTTATCCGCACGAATTATCCGGCGGGCAGCAGCAACGCGTGGGCGTGGCACGGGCGCTGGCGGCTGACCCGGAAATCCTGCTGATGGATGAGCCGTTTGGTGCACTCGACCCGGTCACCCGCGCGGCGCTACAGAAAGAACTGGCGCGCATTCATCAGCGCTCGGGCAAATCCATTGTGCTGGTTACACACGATATCGACGAGGCGCTGCTGCTGGCCGATCGCATTGTCTTGCTCGACCAGGGGCGCATTGCGCAAGTCGGCACGCCGCAGCAAATCCTGGCGCAACCGGCCAGCGATTTTGTCGCGGATTTTGTCGGCCGCAGCGAAGTGGGCATCAAATTGCTGGGCTTGCACCGCATCGCCGACCGCGTGCGGCGCGGTGTCAGCGCCGTGGGCCAGCCGCTGCCGCTGCATGCCAGTTTGCGCGAGGCCTTGTCCGCCTTTGTGGCGCAGGGGCAGGGCAGTTTGCCGGTGGTGGATGAGCACGGCCACAGCGTCGGCAGCATTCATTACGCCGATTTGCTGGACGTGCCCGCATGAGGCGTCGCGCGGTCTGGGCCGATCCCTTGCTGTGGTCGGGCGCCGTGTTGCTGCTGCTGATTTTTGGCATGCCGCTGCTGACGCCGCTTTTCCATGCGTGGTTTCCCGAACTGGAGCGGCCTTTATATCTGCAGGAAACCTTTCCGGCGCTGGTGGCGGCGCATCTGGGCATCGTGGCGGCATCAAGCGCGGTGGCGATCGTGCTGGGCCTGGCGGCGGGCATTGCGGTAACGCGCGCTGGCGGCAAGGATTTTCGCGGGCTGGTCGAAACGGTGGTGGCGATGGGGCAGACCTTTCCGCCGGTGGCGGTGCTGGCGGTGGCGGTGCCCCTGATCGGATTTGGCGTGTGGCCGGCGTTGATTGCATTGGCCTTGTACGGCTTGCTGCCCATCGTGCAAAGCACCATCGCGGGCATCGAATCGGTGCCGGAACCGGTGCGTGAAGCCGCACGCGGTCTGGGCATGCGTGCGTGGCAGATCCTGTGGCAGGTCGAACTGCCGCTGGCTCTACCGGTGCTGATTGCGGGTATCCGCACTTCGGTCATCATCAATATCGGCACGGCGGCGATAGCCTCCACCGTGGGCGCCAAAACATTGGGCTCACCCATCATCGTGGGCCTGAGTGGCTTCAACACGGCCTATATTCTGCAAGGCGCTTTGCTGGTGGCCTTGCTGGCCATCGTGACCGACCTGGCCTTCGACCGGCTGCAAAGCCGTTTGCAAGGTGGCCGCAGCGCGGCGCCCACCCGCACCGATAGCCCGGCCGCCACGGCGCATGGCGCGCGCTCGACGCCATGATTGCCGCGCTGCCGATGTATGACGCCGGTCCGGGCGCAAACGAGGCGCTATGGCGGGTGCTGGCCGACGCCTTGCGGGCGGCAGGCGTGGTCGCGGTGCCGATGCGGCTGGAGCAGCCCACCGATTTGCTGACGCACTGGCGTGACCCGCAACTATTGCTTAGCCAGACTTGCGGTCATCCGCTGACGCACGCGCTGGCCGGACAGGTGCAATTGCTGGGCGCCTGGCATTATCGCTGGCCCGGTTGCGTGGGGCGCGATTACTGCAGTTGGCTGATTGCCCGCGCCAGCGATACGCGTGCGGGTCTGGGCGATTTTAGCGGCGCCACCCTGGCGTATAACTCGGACGACTCACAGTCGGGCTACCACGCGTTGCGGCGCATGCTGTTGCCCGAGGAAATCAAGCGCTTCTTTGGCCACAGCGTGGCCACCGGCGCGCATCGGCTATCGCTTGCCGCCGTGCGCGCGGGCGACGCCGATCTGGCCGCCATCGACTGCATCAGCTACGCCTTGCTGCAACAGACCGCCCCGGCGGAATTGAACGGCCTCAAATGCATCGGCGCCACCCCGCCCAGCCCGGGCCTGCCGCTGATTACCTCGCGGCACACGCCGCCCGAGCAAGTGCAGCGCATGCGCCTGGCGCTGCAAGCACTCCCCAGCCATCCCGCGCTGGAAGCTTTTGGCATTGTGGGTTTCGAGGCCCTGCCGTTGGCGGCATATCCACGCTAATCCCGCCCAGAGTGACCCGCGCTGTTGCGCTGAAGTGACAGCGCCTGGCCAGGTAGCGGCGCAGATACAAGCAGGCAAACGGCAGGCGCGGCTGGGCGTGCTAGATTGGCCGCCTTCTGCCATGACCACCACGATGTTGACTATGCGCGCTGTGCTGTTTCCACTTGTTCTGACGCTGGCCGGACTGGTTCCTGCAGCCCACGCTGCCGCCATTGCCACGCAACTGCCGCTGGGCGTCAGCCCGACGCATTACGACGTGTCCATCACGCCCCATGCCCGCACGCTGGAATTTGACGCGCAAACCACGGCCAGCATCAGCATCAGCGCGCCGACGCGTTCGATCACGCTCAACGCGCAAGATCTGGTATTCAGCCGCGTCACCCTCAGCGGGCCCGGCGGACGCCAGCGCGCCAAAGTCAGCCTGAAGCAGGGCACGGCAACCTTTACCTTTGCGCACACGCTGCAACCCGGCGCTTACCGCCTGGCCATGACCTACCGCGGCCAGATCGGCACGCAGACCAGTGGCTTGTTTGCCATTGATTACGTCACGCCCCAAGGCAAACAGCGTGCGTTGTATACCCAGTTTGAGAGCGCCGACGCGCGGCGTTTTATTCCGTGTTGGGATGAGCCCGCGTACAAGGCCAGCTTTAGTCTGGACGTGACCGTACCCGCCAGCCAGCTGGCGGTCAGCAATATGCCCATCGCGCGATCCACGCCGCTGGCGGGCGGGCTGAGCCACATCACGTTTGCGCCCACGCCGCGCATGTCAACCTATCTGCTGTTCTTTGGCCTTGGTGATTTCGAACGCGCCAGCGCGCAAGTCGGCCCCACCGAAGTGGGTGTGATCGCGGCGCGCGGCAAGCTCGATCAGGCGCGGTTTGCGCTGGATGCCGGCCAGGCCGTGCTGCGTGAATACAACGATTATTTTGGCGTGCCCTATCCACTGCCCAAGCTCGACAATATCGCGGCACCCGGCGACAACCCGTACTTTGGTGCGATGGAAAACTGGGGCGCTATTTTTACCTTTGAGAGCCTGTTGCTGGTGGATCCACATCTGACCACCCAGGCCGAACGCCAGGACGTATTCGACACCGCCGCGCACGAAATCGCGCACCAATGGTTCGGCAATCTGGTGACCATGCGCTGGTGGGATGATCTGTGGCTGAACGAAGGGTTCGCCTCATGGATGCAAGCGCGCACCACCGAAAAGCTGCATCCGGAATGGCATACCGCCGCCGCGCGCGTGCATGTGCGCGATGAAGCGATTGAAGAAGACGCGCTGCAGGCCACGCATCCGGTGGTGCAACCCATCGCCACCGTCGAGCAAACCCAGCAAGCCTTCGACACCATCACCTATAGCAAGGGCCAGGCGGTCATCGACATGCTGGAAGACTATGTGGGCGCCGAGGCCTGGCGCAGCGGCGTGCAGCGTTATCTGCAGGCGCATGCTTACGGCAATAGCGCGTCGGATGATTTGTGGAGCGCGATGCAGGGCGTGGCTGCCGACAAACCGGTCGCCCGGATCGCCCGCGCCTTTACCACCCAGCCCGGCGTACCGCTGCTCAAACTGGTGCAGCAACAATGCCTGAATGGCCAGACGGAAGTACAACTGCAACAAGCTGAATACAGCGCCGATCAGCCGGGCAAAGCCGCCTTGCACTGGCCGGTGCCGGTCAGCGTGCAAGTGGTGGGCGGGGCGGTGGTACGCGGCCTGGTCGATGGCGAACAGACACTGCATTTGCCCGGTTGTGGCCCGGTGCTGATCAATGCGGGCCAGCACGGCTATTTCCGCACCGAATACACGCCGGACGATATGCGTGCCCTGGCCAGCGTGTTCGGCCAGCTGGCAGCGGTGGATCAACTGGGCCTGCTGCACGATGCGCAGGGTCTGGCCGTGGCAGACCAGGCATCGATCACAGCATGGCTGGAACTGGTCAACGCCACGCCCGCCAACGCGGAAGCCGCGGTCTGGTCGGATATCGCCACTGCATTGCTTGAGCTTGACCGTTACTACGCCAGCGATACCCCGGCACGCCAGGCGTTGCGCCGCTTTGCCCACGCCCGGCTGAGCCCGCTGCTGGCTGAGCTGGGCTGGCACGACAGCATCGATGAAGCGGCCGATCGCAAGCGCTTGCGGCTGACGCTGATCGATGTGCTGGGTGATCTATCCGACCCCGATTTGCTGGCCACCGCCCGCCAGCGTTACAGCGCGCCCGCCGCCGAGCAATCGGCCGATCTGCGCCGCGCCGTACTCAATGTCATCGCCCAGAACGCCGACGCCGCCACCTGGCAACAACTGCGCGCACAGGCCCAAGCCGAGACCAGCGCCCTGACGCGCGAAAAGCTGTATTCCTTGCTGGCGCAAACGCATGACCCGCTGCTGGCACAACGCGCCCTGGAACTGGCGTTGACGCCGGAGCCCGGGGCCACCCTCAGCGCCGCGCTGATCCGCCAGGTGGCCAAGCGTCATCCCGATCCGGCCTGGCGTTTTGCCATGGCACATCTGGCGCAAGTCGATCCACTCACCGACGGCGGTGGCAGCCGGTACTACCCGGAGCTGGCTGCCAGCTCGCTCGACCCCGCCATGCCGGCGCAGCTGGATGCCTATGCCCAGGCGCATATCGATCCGGCCGAGCGCCGTATCTCTGACCATCAACGCCAGCAAATCAACGTGCGCCTGCGCTTTTTGCGCACGCAGCTGCCGCAACTGGAGCAGTGGCTGGCGCAGCACTGAAACGCGGGCCAGCTTGCGGCCAGCGCATTGCTTGTCCAGGATTAAGTAGCCGCTGCGCATGCAGCGGCATTTTCCAGGACAAAGCGATGCGGGCAATCTGGCGGTGGTGGGTGGGGCTGGCGATGGTATTGGCGTGGCACAGCGCCTCGGCCGATGGTTTGTGTACGTTCAGCCCGATCAACATCGTTTTGCCCAGCGTGAGCGCGGTCAGTGGCGGCGCCATCACCGTAACCGCCACTACCAATATCTCCTGCAGCGGCCTGCCAGTGGGCAATGTGCGGGTGTGTCTGCAGCTTGGCGCGGGCAGCACGTACGACGCCGCCCCGGCCACGCGCTATATGGCCAACGGCAACGTCGGGCAGATGCAATACAACGTCTATACCGACGCCAGCTACTCGACCGTGTGGGGCACCTATGCCAATCCGCCGGTGGGGTATACCGATGTGGCGCTGTCCAATTTGCTGACCGGCAGTGGCAGCATGCAGCTTTATTTCAAGATTCCCGGCGGCCAGACCGGGCTGACCCAGGGCACTTATACCGCATCACTCACCGCCAATAGCGTGGCGACTTATGTGCAATGGCTGCTGGGGTATTCGCATGCCTGCAACACCACCATCGAAAACAACCTCGGCACGGTGCCAATCACCATCAGCGCCACCGTGATTGCCGATTGCAGCATTACCACCAGCAACATCGCTTTCGGCAATCAGGGCCTGCTGAACACCGCCCTGACTGCCAACGGTGCAATCAGCGTGCAATGCACCAATGGCTCGCCGTACACGATCGCGCTGGATAAAGGCACCACCAGCGGCGCCACCCTGCTGGACCGGCAGTTGAAGAGTGGTTCGAACGTGGTGCACTACCAGTTGTATTCCGACTCGGCCCGCACCACGGTCTGGGGCGATGGCACCTCGGGTGCGCCCACGCTGGGTAAGACCGGCACAGGGGGCATCCAGTCATGGCCGGTGTATGCGCGGATTCCGGTACAGACCACGCCCGCCACGGGAACCTATACCGATACGATCACCGCGACCGTGAGTTTTTGAGTATCCGTAAGCGCCTACACGCTTTACAGCCTGACGCCCGGAACAAGCGCGGCGGGCAGGGGCTCCCAGCTGTTTTGGACTACGGGAGTACGGAGATGGATAGCGATCGCAAAGTCGACGACGTGGTGAGCCGCGATGGCAACTACTGCTTTACCGCCAACGGCGAGGTAGTACATCAGGTGGCGCATGCACAATGCGGCAATCAGGATTTGTTGCGCGAGCAACTGGCCGATGTGGGGCGCAAGCCGTGGGCCGAGGAAAGTCTGGTGGAGAAATTCAAGGATCTGGTGACCGGGCAGGCGGCGGAAAAGTAGGCCGGCGTCTAGCCAGGCTGAATGAAGCGCCAACCGATAGGGTGGGTCTAGACCCACCCCCCAAAGTGGCAAGCCAGAACAACCCGACGCGCGAGGGCGGTGTGGATTTGCGATGGGCGTACTTGCTGGCGGCTTTGAATGGTGGGTCTCGACCCACCGTATGAGAGGTTGGCGGATCGTGGCGGGAACGGTGACAAATCAGACGGCAGTAGCCCTGCGAAATGGATGCGCTCAGCGGGCGCTGCCGACATTCACTGTCACCCGTCGCAACCACGCCCACCCGATGTTGCGCAGCAACGAGGCAGCACGCCAGGCCAACAGCAGCCATTACCTGTCGAGGGAGGGGAAGGAGACCGGCTTTAT
>NZ_BAAIHC010000048.1:0-14535 GCF_054652575.1 Silvimonas sp. JCM 19000
GAAATCCGTGCTTGGGCCTGCACGCCTTTACCAGAAAAAGCGCATTGGGGGTCTCTGCCTGTACAATTTGAACCAGAGCCTGGGCATGGGCTTGGGCTTGGGGGCAGTATCGGTGCTGGGGTTGAGGGCTTGGTGTACGGCAGGGTGCGGTAGGGTGCTCTGTTGCGGCAAAGGGAATACCCGAAGGATTATCGGGCCTTGCAGACGCAAGTAAGATTCGCTTTACGCAAAGTAGCGTTAGCGCCACCTTCAAAGATGGTCGTTCCATCCAAGAAGCTGTCGATGCACTGAGATCGGGAGCTTTATCGCCAAGCGAGATACCGGCGATTAGAGTTTTCGAGAAAGATGGCTTGATTTATACACTCGACAATCGACGTTTGTTTACGGCGGGTCAGGCGGGTGTGCCGGTCAACATTACTCCAGCCACAGCAGAAGAAGTAGCTAAGGAGGCGTGGAAGTTCACGACTCCAAACAATGGCTGCATCGTATGTGTGAAGGGCGGTTCGGTTCAGTAATGGAGGCTATTGTGGCGTTATATCAACAGATCGAGAAAATTGATTCAAAGGATGATTTGGCCGATTTCATCGCCGCGCTTAAACAGGATTTAGAATCCAATGCGGAGGAATGGGAAAATCCAACGCTTGAGCGTTTTCTTTCAGCGATGGAAGAGTGGACTAGATCGATGGATAACTACTACAGGAATACCGGTCAACAGCCGCCACAAGTGCCAACATGGCGAACACTGGCGAATATTCTGTATGCGTCGAAAATGTACGAATAAGCCGCCTTGATTCAAAGATTGTTTTTGAGCCGGTGCCGGAGAAATCCGCACCGGCTTTTTGCTGCCTGCTCGAATCGTTGCCGACGCGCCACGTCGGTAAATCCCCATCGTCGTGGGCGAGCAGCAGGCAGAACGCGCTGGCAGCGACAGCGAGCGCGCCGCCTTGCTGGCCTTGCTCGATGAAGAAGCCCAGGAAGAAGAGGACGACACGCCATGACACCGACCAAGCGCCCCACGCGCACAATCACGTTACGCCTGCCCGACGAATTCCTGGACGTGTGCGAGGAAGACTGCATAGCCCCGGAAACCGTGCTGCGCGGCTTCGTCGCCGACCTGGCCGGCATCATCAGTTGGGCCGCCAACCCGCGCACCGACGGCTACAACAGCAACGGCTCGCACGAACGCAGTATGGCGCGGGAGTATTACGAGCGGGTCGGCTATCCGTGGTGGAATCGCTGACGCCGAACCGGTAGCGAAAAGACGGGGAGGCGCGGCCTCCCTTTTTAGTGGCCGCTCGTGCCGAAAACCCATATCTGGGCCTGCATGCCCTTACCAGAAAAAAGCGCATTAGGGGGGGCTTGTACAATAGCGCCTGAGCCAGGGCGTAACAGTCTTGGAGACGGCATCCGTGCTGGGGTTGATGGCTTGGTGTGCGGCAGGACGTGGTAGGGTGCTCTGTTGCGGCAAAGGGCGTAGCTACTGGAGGGAACCTTGTCTATCGCTCTGTGAATGCGGCTGGCGACGTAAATTATGTCGGCATCACGAACAATCTAGAGCGACGTGCGGCTGAGCAACTGAGTTCAAAGGGCATTGCCATTGATGCGATTCCGGGATTAGGTAACTTGTCTCGGGCAGATGCTAGGGCGGTTGAGCAGGTTCTGATTGAAAATTACGGCTTGTCCAAAAATGGCGGGACGCTGATAAATAAGATCAATAGTATCTCTGAATCAAATCCAGCATATGCTGGCTCATTACAGCGCGGAGCCGACCTGTTGAAACAAGTTGGCTATCCAGGATTCTAGAATGGCGAAACTGAAGATTGGCGATATTGTTGAGATCAATACCGCGAAAGGATTGGCCTATGCTCAGTACACGCATAAACATAAGCAATACGGTGCGTTGCTGCGCGTGTTTGGGAGGCTCTTCGATGCTCGACCTGATGGCTTTGTCGATCTGATAAATAGTCGGCCGGCATTTATGTGCTTTTTTCCGCTAAACGCGGCGATTGACCAGCATATTGTATCAATCGTCGCTAATGTGGCACTGCCGTCTGATGCTCAGAAATTTCCTACCTTCCGTGCTGGGGTAGTCGACCCAGCTACGCGAAAAGTGGGTGTATGGTGGTTGTGGGATGGTGAGAAAGAATGGCGAGTCGGACAGCTAACTGTTGAACAACGTTGTCTCTCGATTCGTGGAGTGTGGAACGATACGTTATTAATAGAGCGAATTGAATCAGGTTGGACGCCGGAAACAGATCCAACGTAGAGCTGCTCCACTCAGATAATTGTCAGTGGTTTGATACGGCAATGCGATTAAATGATTTGGTCGATTGCTCAGTTTTAGCAAGGCCCGCCGAGCGCGGGCCTCGTCGTTTTAACCCCATCAGGCACGTAAAATGAAAGCATTCTGGACAATCATCATGGCAATGTTCTTTACCACGGTTGGCGGGGCCGAGCCGACGCCCACCCCGAAGAACGACTGCGAGAAACTGATGACCTCGATGCTTCCGTTCGCGCAAAAAATGCTACGACAACACGGCGAGTTCTTCCCATACGGCGGCGCACTGGACGAGCATGGCGCGGTTGTTGCCGTAGGGGCGACGGATGGGCGAGAGCCGCGTGTTGCTGCTATCGGAACTGAAGCAGCGGCGCAACAAGAACCCGCTGGCGAAGCAGGTCATTGACGAACTGGCGAGTGACCCCGAGCTTGTAAGGGAAATTGCTTCCTGGAGTAAATGATAGTGCTGGGGTTGATGGCTTGGTGTACGGCAGGACGTGGTGGGGTGCTCTGTTGCAGTAAAGAGCGCAGCATCGATAGATACGGCCGCATTGCGATTTACCCAAGGCAGCGTCAAAGCTTCTTTCAGAAACGGCACAAGCATTAATGATGCGGTAGCCGCGTTACGGACCGGGGGCGCCGAGGCAGCGTCGCAATTCCCGCCGATTCGCTTAGTTGCGCACGAAGGTCAGTTGTTCAGTTTGGATGGTCGGCGCCTGCTCACGTTCTCGCAGGCCGGTCAGCAGGTGCCGTTCCGCATGGCAACAGAAGCTGAGATCGCGCACGAGTGGGTCAATAAATTCACTACAACATAGGCCCAGAGATGGGGCCAGTTCATCACGGTGCGGCCATGAAGCAGAAGACGTTGCTAGAAGTCCTGGCGGAAGACCAGGGCTCCGTTGAAGCGGTGCTGGGAGTCATCGCCGAACTGTGTGGGGAATTGCGGCAAGGGCAAGTCGAAGATTGGGAAAACACGACCCTGCTGCAGTTCTTGGACTTGTCGATGTCGGTACATCGCTTCTCAAAGCGGATGACTTCAACGGATGAGTGATTGGCGACGTTCGCCCTGTGCGGGCGTCGTTATGCTGACTCAGACCACAACTGCAGCTATCGGATTTTCAGTAATAATCACGAGCCAGGACTTGCCGCAATGGTTACCACACCTCAATCTTTTGAGATGGTTAGCGACAAAGTGCCGTCAAATTAGCAAGTGAAGATTCATAAGCCATCAGGCATTGCTTTGCCGGAGGCTTGGTTGAGGCGCGAATACATGTAGCCATTTTACGACGCCGATTCTTTGGCCTGTTTTTATTTTCGAGCGCGAGCAGGGCTGATATGGACAAGTTCTTTTTCGAAGTACAGGCCGAGGTATGCGCACGATTTGGCTCACCAATCATGCCGGCACCCTCGGAGTTAAAGGTGGGCATTTCGAAAAATGTCAGAGACGGCGTCCGGCCGCTGAATGGGATGAGAATTAACCCTGTTGGGGATACATCTGGCTGGTTTATTTGGGCAGGCGAAACGAGGTCGGACGCCGATGATTTTTTTGTACCTTTACATATTGAACACTTGCTTGAATGGGCGCCTCTCGTCATTCCATATCTTGGACTGCCGCCAGGGTGGAGGTTTTTGGTGACGGAAGAGTTTGAGGATGCGTGGCACGATCCGCTGTTGGTTTTGAGTATTTAATGTTCCAGCGCGAGCGGCTTTTGTCCTCGAGAGTACCTATGGCAACGGCAATGGCCCGGGTGTGGCGCGGCCGCATGCGGTGACGGATCTGTTCGATTCCGCCAGCGTCGATCACAAGTTCGGCTACGACGCCAACGGCAATCTGGTCACCACCACGGCAGAAAAACCGAGGATGCGATTGGCGCGTCCAAGCCGATTCCGAATCTCGGCCCCGGAAAGCTCAGTAATCCGAGTATCCCGGCAGGCTTTGGGACGTACGACTACGGAGTCGTTCCTCAGCGAGTCAGGTAACTACCAAGTCCACTTTTACGAAAAACGCCTCGACAGGCGAGGTGTTCTATGGCTTTGACTACAAAGCTATTTTCAACAGCATGTCTGGAGCGGCCAAATAATGAAAGTGAAATGCACTCGATTACTCGATTCGGAAGGTCGGGAAGTAATCAACTCTCCCTGGCTGACGCTGGGGCAAACATACCATGTGTTATCAATATTTATTAATCCAGATGGTAAGCGTAGCTACGCAATAGTGGGTTGCGAGAAAGACGGGGAGTGGCCCAGTATGGTTGCTCACCAATCGGAATGTTTTGAAATCGTCAGCACAGTTGCGCCATCCAACTGGCGCGCCTGGATTCATGAGTCTGCTGCTATTGGCCTTTCGCCTTTAGCCTGGCAAGACCCGGGCTTCAACGAAGGTTTTTTCGACCATGATCCTGCGACATATCGGATCTTTGTGCGCGAAAGGGAAATCATGCTGAGGGAAGACCCTTAGTTTGTTTGTACATAATGTGGTTTTAACTAAAAACCGGTGTTGAGAAACCCGCGCCAGGTTTTTGTCGTCTGCGCCTGGCGTTGACGATGTGCCAGGTCGCTAGATCACACTCTTGCTGAGGCATGGGGGCCGAAAGCACCGCAGGCGGGGCCGGTAGGTACAAACAGCGAAGCGGGCGAAAAGCAAGACGAAAATAAGAGTCAGAATGGCGAAACTGGCTCGTATTCAAATACTCACGAAAGTGGAAAGGAATATCACGGAAAAGGTGATCGGGATAGATCGCAAGAATCTGGTCGAGAAAAAGAGAATAAGAATGGTGATTCTCATACATCGGCAGACTGGGCACCTGCCGAAAATGATAGGGAAGCATTTAAGCAAGAATCGCGACGGCTTAAACAGGACGGGGGAATCGCAGTGATTCTAACTACAATCGGCGTGACTCGCCCGGAACGAAATATATAAAGCAAGATGGTTTCTAGAAATGACTAATCGTCAAATGATGATAGAGGTTCGCGGACATCGAATAATCCCATACTTGCCGGGAGGGTTTGCCGCAAATATTGAGGAATTCAACTCTGCTCGTGCAGATGGTTTTAATATTATTCCTTGGGAAGGTTTTTCGGAGCTGGATCTTGAAGATCTTGCTCGCTATGAAAATCTCAAGGTCTTGATATTTCAAGGTGATGCAAGTACGAATTTGAGTTCCCTTGAGTCGCTAAATCTAGAGGAGCTTACACTTGGACGTACAAATTTCACGCTGGATTTTTCGAAATTTCCCAAATTACAGCGCTTGGCAATCGATTGGAGAAGCGGGGTATTTAAAAATGAAAATTTATCGAATTTAGTTTCTTTGCATATTTGGAAGTATGGCTCAGCTTCAAATGATTTGTCTGACTTTCCTTTCTTTGCTAACTTGCGTGATTTAATGTTGGTTGAGTCTAAAATAGAGCGCCTGGATGGTCTGTCTCGATTTAGGTTTCTGGAAAGTGTCGAGTTTGCTTATATGAAGAAATTGAGTAAATTGGGCGAAATGGGGCTGCCTGAACTTGAAACGTTTGTTGCGGACACATGTAAAAATTTATCTGATCATGAGAAATTAGGAACTTGCCCAAAATTGAGTGCGTTAAAGTTGCACAATTGCGGACAAATCAAATCTTTGTCCTTCTTGCGAAACCTCCGGAATTTGAACTCGTTCCGGTTTGTAGGTACGGATATAATCGACGGGGACTTGTCTCCTTTGTTAAATATTTCTGATGTTTTTTTTAACGATAAACAACATTACTCACACAAGTTGAAAGATATTCGGCCATAGAGGTGTCTCTGGACAGTTGATTGAGTAGCGGGTTTATCAAAAGGTGGTAAATATGCGTGAATTGCCAATTCCCCCGGAAAATGAAGGCGATGAAAATGCCACTGAAATGGCACGTGTGTGGATTGGAAACAACACATGTAATGTTTCGCTATTGCTCGGCATGTATGCAGATGCTGAAAAAGGTGGTGTCGACGAGCTTTGGGCTTGGGGTAATATACTAGGTGACGTCGCCCAACACATTGCCTATGGTTTAAAAATGAGCCATGGGTGGGATGAAGTAGAGACGATGCGAAAATTAAGCGAACATTTTAATGTTGCCATGAAGGCTCGCGCCTCCAAGATAGTTGGGGATTTCTTCGAGGAAGGCCTAGGGACGGAGTCAGTGTCCAAGCACGGTGGCAATCCACCGGACATGTGAGTGACCGACCTGGCACTGTTTCTGGCTCATGAATTTGCCTAACCCGCTTGCACGGCGTACCCGAGGGTGACCGGCGACAATGGGAATGGCAACTCGCGAGGCACTGCTGAAGCCAAACGTCGCCATTCATTGGTAATAAAGTGGCTGGAGCCGATCCAGTCGCGATTTGGCAGGCATGGACGAGCGCCGCAAAAAACCTCGCCATGGAAGAGTTCTTCGCATTCAAAAATGCGGATTACTCATTTAGTGGCATCATGAATGGGCTGGATGCGCTCAGCCCCGAAAATCTTGGCAAGCAAATAGTTGTAGGTTCTGTTCTCGCTGGAACGGGCATTGCTCGTAGCTACAGTTCGTTGGCGCAAATAATTGGGAACGCCGTTCGCCCCCGCAAGACGACTACACTATTTCGCGCGGTTTCCCGTGCGGAGCTTTAAAGCGTCGCTGATACCGGAGGTTTTATGGCGGGACCCGGATCCATGGGCAATAAATGGTTCGCCGGGTCCGCTGCGGATGCAGCGGAATGGGGGAAAAAGTCTTTTTTGTTTGACCAAGAATCGGTTTTTACGCTTCGAATCAAGCTGAATAATATCGGTCCCGCACGTTCCGCCGACGGGGATCTACTTAATCAGATCAATTTACGTTCGTACATTGATGCGCTTTCAGGGAGCGTCTTGCGATGAGTGTTTCAAATGCCCGAGAAAGTGGGGTCGAAGTTAGTCTCAGGTGGTTGATCGAGCGCCCTTCTTGCATCCCGTCAGCAAGACTGACTTGCTATAGAGAAGAGCGAGGTCTGGCAGATCTGTTTAGTATATTTATCGAGTTTTCCGCCGGGCAGGGGGGGGGCTCCTGAACGTGCGCTTATTCACGCTTTGGATCAATCGATGGAAGCCAGAATCCCAAAAACCGGCGGTAAATTAATCATCACGGCCGGACCTAAGCCGGTCGCGATAGCCTCGATTCTGACGCGTTGAAGTCGCTTGGGAGCCGGTGCTGGTGGCGCCGAAGACATGCGTCTACTTCAGGCAAATCCGACCATTGTGGATAATACAAACCATTGCATGCCAGTCGGCGTTTTGGCAACGCTGCATGTGTCTTGGCGCTTGATCGGTCGTGGACGAGGGTAGTTGCTCAGCTTGATATAGGCGGCCCAACTACCGCTCTCGTATCCTTGAAGCCCGCATCTCGACCTTGGGTGACCGCACGACACGGTTGCTGAATCCGGATGCAAACCTCTGCCCTTGGTTGAGAGAGCGTTGGCAATTGAACCGCGCAAGCCCCAGCGCCTGGTGCAAACAGTGAAGCGGGAGCTACTCCGCCAAATGGAGACGATAAAAATGGCGATGACAAGCAAAAGAAAGGTAAGCCATCAAGAAATACTGACCAGAATAGGCAGGTGCGCGACGCTGCGAGATATGAAGGGATAAACGATAGGCGCATGCTCGAGAAATGCAGCGTGCTGTTGAAGACGAGTCTCGGAATGGGGGAGAAATCTCGATTATCATGTTATCCGCGAAATTGTTCGTCAGATAAAGGGTGGGACCTACTAATGTCATTGGTTGATATTGCGCCATGGCCGAGAAAGAGGCTTTCTCGCGAAAAATTTGAATTTAATTTAGTTGAAAATTTGATTGATAGAGCCTGCTGGAGGTGTGGAAAATATCTTGGTTCGATGCTTTATTTTGATTTTGGTGAAAAAATAAATACACCGGATAAGCGTCATGGCCAGGTTTCGGAGGGGGAATGCACGATCGGCGTGCGCGATTGCTATTGGGAATTGCGTAAAGGCGATCAATTGGTTATTGATAGTGATGTCATTTCGGATGAGAATTCAATAGAAGTATTGGAAATTTTCAATGGGCAAGTGCTTCAGTCGGTTCGTGTTGATCCAGGCTGGATCTGTTTGTGTTTTTCGGATGATGTGATTTTAAAGCTGGATACAACCAATAAACATTGTACCAATATCAATATTTCCGAACTTGTCATGAAAAATGGTTGTATCTTCACAATCTCTCCAAGAGGGTATTTTTATCTTTCGGATGAAGTGTCAATTGTTCGATTTAATAAGTCAGCACAAAGCTAAAAGAGCGGGCCAATTTTTGCAGTAAGCATGTGCGGTTGGCTATATCCCTGACTATATGCCGTTGCCAGGGAAAATGCTTCTGACCATGAAACCCGATGCCATCATCCGTGTGCGCTTCAAAAAAATAAGAGAACGGCAGGAATTCTGCTGTTGAAGGGACATTTTATGTATGCCCGCCATTCATTGATGGGCAGGCTTTCGATTGCCGTCTACTGCTATCTGGCAAGCGCTTCTAGTGTCCGATTTCGAGGGAAATTGTGAAAAATAATCGAATATTTATAATATTAAACATCACTTTTCTAATTCTGTTTTTTGCTATCGTCGCTAGCTGGGTTTGGCTTCCTGAGCAAGATGTCGCAGAAGGCGCACCGCATGCAGGAGGCGACGCGATTATTTGGGGAGTTTTTGCTGTTCCACTTTTTATCATTGCTCAGGTTGCTAATTTTGCCTGGTTGATCTGTCTAATTGCCGATTTTTGTAGGAAAAAAATATCTGGAAGAGGGTTTGTGCCGTGGTTCATCACGATAGGTGCATGGGCTATTATGATCGGCTATGACTTTTATCGAAGATAGAAATTTACGGCTTGCTCAGAACGTTGCAAGCATAATTTGATGGGCGTTCAATTGACGGTTGGTCTGTTCTGTATTTGGATAAGGCTGATGGCCGCTATTGGGAGCTTGACTGCCCCAGTAGCGGAGAGCACGGCGGCAGTGCACCGTGCTTACAAGTGCTAGCCCATGATGAAGCGGTAAAGAAATTTAAAAAATGGCAGAGTTGAGGCTGACGCAAATGCGAAGCGCATTGGTTACCTCGTCGAATTTGAGTTGGTGGAACTTGGTGGTTTTGGCTGTCTTGCACCAAGTGCATTTTTGCCGGACAGCAAAGTCGGATGTATCGTCAACGGTTATCCAACAAATATCCCGAGAAACCCATGATGCAAAACCTTTTAGAACAAATTACGGTTCGGTTGCAGCAGGATGCGAAGAACTATTCCGTGTTTCTTAAAGTACATGAGGTTCCATATGTGCCGCCACCGGACCCTGAAGAGCTCATTCGCGCTAGCTTCGGTGCCGAGGCTAAACTGGGCAGCATAGATGAAATAGAAGGCGTTTCCGTGTGCCCGGAACTTGACGAAGCGTTGTTTTACCCAGGTGATGAAGGTGCCGGACCGGGAAATACGGTGCTTAAAAATGAATCGTTCATTGAACTGATTGAAGATTTTAAAGGTGAAATTCGGCGACTGGCTGGTGCTTCGCGCAAGATACAGCGATTCTGGCTAAAAGACGGACATCCGGCATATCCTGTTTTTTGGGAGTTTGCATATTTGTTTTGGCAGGACGATAAGGTAACCATTTTGATTGGATCAAGTTCGGACTAGTCGAAGGTATCGGGGCATAGCTAATGGCTCACATATCGAATTGATAACACAAGCGGCTGCGAACAGTTTCTTTCAGGGCGTGGGTGGAGTGCAGCTCGGGGAACCGTATTGCGTGGTTCCCCAAAGCTTCACGGTCCGCAAGCTTTACACGGAAGAAGGCGTGCCAGCCTGTAATGTGGAAATGTCATTGACAGCGCACCAAGGAGAAGAAGGTTATGCCTTGGGGATTGTATTTCTTGGCGTCACTAATTTAAAGGTTGGCAATCTGAATGGTTTACTGGCGAGTGTAATTGATATTTCTGATATTTCTGCGTGGGGGCTGGTGGGGGCGCGGTATAAGGCGGTGGATGTCGAGGCAGCCTGCTTCTCTCTGAATTGCCAAGACTTTGAGACGCGTTTGACGGAGCTGGCGTAGCAGCCCTATCTGCTGCCCGCTACCGAGCAATCTCCCGCTTCCTGGGCGCATCCCACGCGAACTTGGTGATGGCCGCCATGCTTCCTTTTACCGAAAAAATACCGTCACGTTAAATGGAAATGGGTATTCTTGATCCGATCAGCGTGACTGCGCTGCGAGCGAGCAAGGTTCCGACTTTCGCGGTTGCAGGTGGCGTGATTGGCTTTCAAATTGGCGAGGGATGCATGGCCGTGACCGCCGGCGCATGCGCCCTCTGGTGCCGGTTTTTGGGTTGATTGGTGCATTGGTTGGAGGGGCGACCTCAATTTTGTCGGAGCAAGCGCCCCGGAAGCACCGCGGGTGGGAGCGGTAGGTGCAAACAGTGGAGAAGACGGGGCCGGTGAGCCTCGCGCTGGCGAAAAGGGAGGTCCAGGTGCTGGCAAGGAGTTTAACGACAAGAGCAAGGACAGGATTCGCGATCGGGATGGCAATAAGCGTGTCTTCTGCAAGAAAGATACGACCGACAAGCCGGGGCCTGATCGATCTGAGATTGCTCGTGCGGAGTCAAAGCGAGGCGATGGAAATAATTCCGAGAACAATGGGCAGAATACTTGCAGAACTTGCAATCGCCAAAAGGGTGTTAAGCGCACTGCCGATTACTTGGATTGGTTGAGAGATAGGCTGGGTGGCTAATGGATGCTGATATACACGCGTTGGTTGAAGAGATGGATGGGGTTTTCAAACTGACAATCCCTTTGCCGCAAGATGCTTGGCACGGATTCACATCTGAGTCCCTATGGGCGGAGGCGCTTGAGGATAGGACTATGCGTGTCCTGAACACGCCATTCTTTGCCAAAGGTATTAGCTACGAGGATGTGGTTTCGATAAAGATCGGGCCTGAAGTTATTTGGTTCGATTCTGTGGTTGCCAGGGGCGGGCATTCTACATATCGGATATTGCTTGATAAGATGACAGATGAGGCAGCTTTTCAAGGCAGGTGGGCTGGTTTCTCTGCGCTTGGTTGTACATATGAGTCTTTTCTTTTTGGCTCGATCCGTATGCATGCTGTTGATATCCCTCCGTCGGTTGATGCTCGGAAAATCTATTCCTTGCTTGAATCAGGGGAAAAAGATGGGGTGTGGAATTTTGATGAAGGAAATTATACTGGCGGCGCCCTGTCCACAAGGCCGTTACCCGTAATCCCCGGCAGGGCGCAATTGAAGCGAAGCGCATTGCGCCGCATGGGGTAAATCGAAGAGCCGGTGCCGGAGCGATCCGCACCGGCTTTTTGCTGCTGGCTGGATCGACGCCTCGCGAGGCACTGCTGAAGCCAAAACTTCGCCATTCATTGGTAATAAAGTGGCTGGTAACGATCCATTCGCAATTTGGCAGGCATGGACGAGCGCCGCAAAAAACCTCGCCGTGGAAGAGTTCTTCGCATTTAAAAATGCGGATTACTCATTTAGTGGCATCATGAATGGGCTGGATGCGCTCGGCCCCGCAGATATTGGTAAGACCGTAGTTGTAGGTTCTGTTCTCACCGCAAAAGGAATTGTGCGTAGCGTTAGTTCGTTGGGGCAAATAATGGGACGCGCGCCCCGCGCTTTGAAGGCGGCAAAGGGCGCAACTGAGACGGTGGACCTATACCGCGCGGTTGGTACCCGTGAGTTTGAGTCGGTAATGACGAACAAAGCCTTCTTGCCGGGAGGGAATAGCCTTGAAGGTCGTCAGTTTGCAATGACGATGGATGAGGCGCTTACATATGCCAATGCCGATCCCGGCAAGGTGGCAATCCTACGCGCCACAATTCAGAAAGACGCTTTGAGCGCGTTCGATTTCTCAAAAAATATTGACCCCTTTATATTTAAGAATGGCGTCGTAACTGTTCAGCCTGGTGTGCAGAGTGAAATCTTTCACAGCTCGCTACTATCAATCGAACATGCCTTCTAGAGGAGAGTTTCTTGATTGCGAAGGTACATTTTTTTGGGGTTGAACAAGGCGGACGTCATAACCCGCCGCAAACGGGTTTTCGCCCACAACTTGACATTCGAGGGACTCACACGTCATGTGTGGTTGAAAGTCTTGACGATGAGACCGTGTTTGTCTTCGGGAAAGATCATCGTATCTCATTGAAACTCATGTTCCCGGATCAATACCCCGAGCCCTTGAAAGTCGGTGATGTCGTGAAATTGTACGAGGGGAGCAAGCTCATAGGTGAAGGAGAGGTTGTAGCCTTGTAGGTCGGGCTATTGGCCCTGCGATCCCCTACTAATAAAAGGGGACAGACCACGATTTCCCCGATCCAAGCCGGTGCCGGATAGTTCCGCACCGGCTTTTTACCGCCCGCTACCAATCAATCTCCCGCTTCCTGCTCGCATCCCACACGAACTTCGGCAACTCCCCCGGCTTGGCTGGGGTGCTGGCTGCCGGGGTCTCTGGCTTGGCCGGCGCCACCGGCTCGATCTTGCTCCCTGCCAACTTGCCGGCGCGCTTCTTGGCATGCACGAAGTCATGCACCGCCCCCACGCCGACCGTCACCCCCTTGCTGGCCAGGAACACCACCACCTGCCGATAACTGACGCCCGCCGCCAGCAGCGCCACGATCTCCGCCTCCCACGGCCCTAGCTTGCCTTTGGGCGACGTCGCCTGCGGGGCATTCGGCCTTCGGAGATTTCTTCACGACGGTGTTTGACGGTGCGATGGGCGCGCTGGAATCGGGCTGGTCGAAGCTGAGCCAGGCGGGCACGCCATCGAGCGCGCAGGTCTACGAGAAGACTGGCGCTCCCAGCCCGCAGAACGCCCGCCCTGGGATGGGCGCTGAGACGCTGGCGCCGGTCAACGTTACCGGGCATGCTTCGCAACAGTCGCCGGGGGAATACCGGTTTGTGAGTGAGACGCATGCGTGCGCCAGTATTGTATGTACAAGGCCATATGTCTCGACGGGGCGACTAGAGAGGATCATGCCTGCGTTGGCGATGCCGGATGTTACTGGTTTGATTCCGGTGTATGGCTCTTACTCAATGGGGCGACGGGCTTTTGCTGATGACCAGCCGCTGGCGGGGTGGCTTTTTTTCGGGATGGCGGGATTTGAGGCGCTGACCTTTGGTTCGGGTGTTATTGAGGATGCGCCGGCCAAGTTGGCGATGGAAGAGGCGCTTGAGGTTGGTGCGGCAAAGACAGCAGCCGCGCTAGAGAAGAGCGCACTTCAAGAGGCTCTTGCTGTTGCAAAGTCAACCAGTGGGCATCCGGCACAACTGATGACCACGTTGGAAGATGGAGCCCGTGTGATTTTCCGGAAGGACTTTGGCGAACAGGCGCATGCAATTGGCGGCCCGTTCCAAGGTATGGGAAAAATCGATCACTACAACATCGAAATCCAATCGGCTACAGGTAAGACGATTGAGAACATCTACGCCGTCCCCAATGAGTCAGGCGGATTCACATTCTGGGGAAAGGATGGGGTTGTGAAATGATTGAAAAATTACTTGATACTGTCGTGGTGACTCGTGATGGCGATGAGATTCCATCCAGCGAATTGCTCCAGAACGAGACGCATTGCCTTTGCGGGGAAATTGACGCAAGTAATCGCGACATTTATTTGAAATTCTCGTCACGCCAAGCGTTATATGATTTTGCTCGCTCCTTGTTGCAAGAGGCCGTGCATGGAATGGGAGGGCAAAAAGAGTTTTATCCGCTCATATCCGACGGAAAGGCTTTAGTGGTCGAAGGGGCGCGCTTGGTAGAGGGAAGTTCACGCATCTTCGTCGCATACGGCGAAAGCGATTAGGAATATTCGCCAAAAAAGAAAGCCGGTGCCGAGAAATCCGCAGCGGCTTTTTGCTGCCTGCTCGAATCGTTGCCGACGCACCACATCGTTAAATCCCATTCCCCACCCGGCAGACGACATCGGATCGGCATGCAGCCTTTACGTTCCCATGATTTATTCGATGCTGATTTCTCGCAGGCCTGTCAATGAGGTGCTGGAGTACCTCTTATGGCTTGAGGGGGAACACATAGGCCCCCAGTTGACCATCAACGAACCCAGCTTATTGCTGAAAAATTGGTTGGCTTAGAGTAATCCAGTCTGGACAAAAGCCGGTGCCGAGCAATCCGCGCCAGCTTTTGCTGCCCGCGCCACGTGATTTGTCGAGCATCGTACCGGGCACGCGTACATTGTCCCGGGCATATTATTCGCTCAAGAAGGACTCCATTAAGAA
>NZ_BAAIHC010000049.1:0-7346 GCF_054652575.1 Silvimonas sp. JCM 19000
GAGCCAGCGAAAAGAACGGCAAACAGCGCGGGTCTTATCAGCGGCATTGCATGGTGGGTCATGACCCACCCTATGTAAAACGCCTTTGGCGCACAGCGCGTGCGGGTTTAGAGGTTGATCTCGACGTTATCAATCAACCGGGTTTTGCCGATGCGGGCGGCGATCAGCAATACCAGGCGGTGGTCGGTGTGAGTGGCGGGTTTCAGATTGGTGGCGTTACGCGCTTCCACATAATCGATCTGGCCCCAACCGCGTGCGGTCAGATCGGCGATGGTTTCTTGCGCCAGCTTTTCGTAGTCTCGCTCGCCCGCTTCTATCGCCGATTTCATGCGCGACAAATGATGGAAAATGCGCGGCGCTTCCGCACGCTCTTCCGGCGTCAGGTAGCCATTGCGCGATGACAACGCCAGCCCGTCTTCGTCGCGACCGGTATCCACCGGCACAATCTGGATCGGCATATTCAGCTCGTCCACCATGCTCTGGATCACGAACAGCTGCTGATAGTCTTTTTTGCCAAAGCAGGCCACGTCGGGCTGCACGATATTGAACAGCTTGGTCACCACCGTCGCCACGCCGCGGAAATGCCCCGGGCGGAAGGCTCCGCACAATTCGTCCTGAATCGCTGGCGGTTCCACCTTGTACAGCTGCACCACATGCGGATACAGCTCGCGCTCATCCGGCGCAAACACCACGGCATCGGGCGCAATGGCTGCGATCAGTTTGGCGTCTTGTTCCAGCGTACGCGGATAACGGTCAAAGTCTTCGCCCTGGCCAAATTGCAAACGGTTTACAAAGATCGACACCACGATCTTGCTGGTGTGGTGATGCGCCTCGCGGATCAGCGCCATATGGCCCTGATGGAGATTGCCCATGGTGGGCACAAAGGCCACTTTGCCCGCTGTGGCGCGCCAGGCGCGCAGTTCAGCGATGGTATGGATGATTTTCATGATGTGAGTCCCTGCAGAGTCGGGTCGATATTCAGGCGGCAGGCAGCAAATCGCCGCGTTCTACCGCTTGATGAAGCTGGCGTTCCAGGTCTTGCCACACGCCAGGAAAGACCGGTTCGATCCTGGTCTTGTTGCCCAGCACCTGGTCGATGCGCACATTGTTTTCCTGCCAGGTGCGGCCACCGGCGTAAATGTTTTGCAGCATCGGCATCAAGCGATCCACCGCGCGGGCATAGCGCGATTCAAACGACGTGCCCGTGGTGAAGTCATGCCACAGCATCAGCATGCGGGTGCCGGTGGCGGGCGGCAGCAAGCCGAAAATGCGTTGCGCGCCCGCCAGTTCACGCTCCGCCTGGGCCGCATGCTGGCTGGTGTCGTATACAAGAATGTCACCGGCGTCGATTTCGGGAATGTCATGCACCAGCAACATTTGCAAGACATGCGCGATGTCTACCGGCTGTGCCGCTTGCGTCTGCATGCTCATGGCCAGCAAACAGATCTGCCAGCTGTGTTCAGCGCTGTTTTCGTAGCGATCCAGCCCCACCGGCATGCTGCGCCGAAGCACCCCTTTGAGTTGTTCCAGCTCAAGCACAAAGCCGGTAATGGCGGCGAAATCGGCGTTCATGGCTAACCTCAGAAGCTGTGTTCGTCCGCGGGGAAGGTCGAAGCGCGCACGGCTTTTACATAGGCCTCGACCGCGCCCTGAATGCTGGTCTGGCCGTGCATGAAGTTTTTGACAAAGCGGGCTTTTTTGCCGGGATACACGCCGAGCATGTCATGCAGTACCAGCACCTGGCCGTCGCAATCCACGCCCGCGCCAATGCCGATCACCGGAATCGCCAGGGCCTCAGACACCGCTTTGCCCACACTGGACGCCACCATTTCCATCACCACCAGGCTGGCCCCGGCCGCCTGCAGCGCCAGGGCGTCACGCTTGAGCGTTTCGGCTTCGGTCTCGCTTTTGCCTTGCACCTTGTAGCCGCCATAAATATTGACGGACTGCGGCTGCAGGCCGATATGCACACAGACCGGGATGCCGCGCGTGGTCAAAAAGTCGACGGTTTCCGCCATGACCATGCCGCCTTCGATCTTGACCATCTCGGCACCAGCGGCCATCAAACGGGCGGCGTTTTCAAAGGTTTTTTGCGGGCTGACTTGTGATGCGCCAAATGACAGATCAGACAGCACCATGGCATTGCGGGCACCGCGCGCCACACAGCGCGTGTGATAAACCATGTCGTCCATGGTCACCGGCAGCGTGCTGGTCTGGCCCTGAATGACATTGCCGAGCGAGTCGCCGATCAGCAGGATTTCTACCCCCGCTGCTTCCAGCAAGGACGCAAAGCTGGCGTCATAACAGGTCAGCATCGAGATCTTGTGGCCATCCTGTTTCATCTTGGCCAGCGTATTGACGGTTACTTTCATGCGCGGAAGTCCTGAGTACGAAGGCGCCGATGTTGCGGCGCAAGAAAACCGAGTTTAGCGCAACGGTTTAAGCTGCTGGCTCGCTACTTTCCCCAGGAATGCCTGGGCGGGGCCAAGGCCGGGGATGTTGAGATCAGGGGCGATCTCGAGCAAAGGCACCAGCACAAAGGCGCGCTCGTGCATGCGTGGGTGCGGCACGCTCAGGCCCGGCTCGTTGATGATGGCGTCGCCATACAACAACACATCGAGGTCCAGCGTGCGCGGCGCATTACGAAAACTGCGCGTACGACCGCGGGCGGCTTCCACCGCCAGCAGTGCTTCCAGCAATTGTTTGGGACTGAGTGTGGTGCTGATTTCCGCCACCGCGTTTACAAAGTCGGGCTGGTCGGCATAACCGACCGGGGCCGAGGCGTAAAAGCGCGAACAGTGCAGCATGCGGATGCCGGGAATCATCGCCAGCATCTGCAGCGCGGCGGTTAACTGCCCCGCCGGGTCATCCATATTGGCGCCCAGTGCAATAAAGGCGCGTTGCGGCTCACTCATCGCCGCCGCCCGCTGCGGGCGCACCCGCCGCGCCGCCACCCTTGCCGGTGGGCTTGCGCCGACGCCGACGTTTGCGATCACCCTGCGCCGGGCTGGCCACACGCGCGATCATGGCCGAGCGCGTGTTGTCATCGCAGTACTGGAATTGCGTCCACCATTCGGCCAATTCTTTGTCGATCAGGCCGCATTCAGCGCGCAGCAACAAAAAGTCATAGGCGGCGCGGAAGCGTTGCTGCTCCAGCAAACGATGCGGGCGCGTGCCCACGCGTTGTTCAAAGCGCGGTTGCAGCAACCAGATTTCTTTCATCGCCGCGCCGTAGCGGTTGGGGATGGCGAGGCGTTTTTCCACCGTCGATTCGACTTCGTTCATCGCCGCCACCAGGGCGGGCACCGGGTATTCACCGGCCGCCTGGCGCTTCTGCCAATCCGCTTCCACTTCGTGCCACAACAAAGCCGCAAACAGAAAGCCGGCCGAAACCGGTTTGTCTTCGGCCAGACGCTGGTCGGTGCTGGCCAGCGCCTTTTGCAGGAATTGCGCGGTCGCCGGTTTGGTCAGCAGTTGGTCGAGCACCGGAAACAGATAGTTGTGCAGGCCTTCGGCGCGCAGCGACATCAAACAGTCCCAGGCGCGGCCCGATAACAACAACTTCATCATCTCGTCGAACAAACGCGCCGACGGAATGTTCTGCAACAGATTGGCGTGTTCCGAAATCGGTTTGCGCGTGGTGGGCGCAATTTCAAGGCCCAGCTTGGCCGCCAGGCGCACCGCGCGCAGCATGCGCACCGGATCTTCGCGGTAGCGCACATCCGCTTCGCCTATCATCACCAGCTTTTTGCTTTCGAGATCATCCACGCCGTGATGAAAGTCGATGATTTCTTCGCGACTGGGATCGTAATACAGCGCGTTGACGGTAAAGTCGCGGCGCAGCGCATCGTCTTCGAGGCTGCCATAGACGTTATCGCGCAGGATGCGGCCCGATTCATCGGTCGGCGCTTCGCCCGCGCCACGGAAGGTGGTGACTTCGATGATTTCTTCGCCACCGCGCTCATAGAACGGCACGTGCACGATGCGAAAGCGTCGGCCGATAATGCGCGAGCGATTGAAGATATGCCGCACTTGTTCGGGCGTGGCGCTGGTGGCCACATCAAAGTCTTTGGGCGATTTGCCCAGCATCAGATCGCGCACCGCGCCGCCGACGACATAAGCCTCGTAGCCCGCATCCTGCAAGCGGTCACAGACCTTGAGCGCGCCGTGATGGATGTCTTCACGTCGGATGCCGTAATGTTTGGCGTGCATTACCCGTTTGCCCGGGCGGCGCAATACCTTGCCGATCAGCTTGCGTATCATCATTCAACCAGTAAAAGCCGGCGTATCCGGGTCAGCTCAAAACCAAGCGCCCCGCCGTTTGCATATTTAAGCCAGGCAGACGCCTGATTTGTCAGAAAACAAAGCGCCATATTATACAGTCCGCCCGCGCTATACAGCGGCAAATCGCCCTGGTTGCCGCAAAACCTTACGAAATGCGCCGCCGGTTACTGTTTTCGGCGTGTTTTGCAACTGTTTTGATCTGAAAACACCCCGCCTGTCGCTATCGCCCCACCGCGCGCTGCCGCATTCTGGGCGACCCTCACTTGTAACCGGATTGCGGCTTATGCCTACTTATCGCTATCGCATCGTCAATGTGTTTGCGCAAGAAACCTTCGGCGGCAATCCGCTGGCGGTGTTTGACCAGGCGGACGGCCTGGACGACGTGCAAATGCAGCAGATCGCGCAGCAACTCAATCTGTCTGAAACCACTTTTGTGTTTGCGCCCGACCGCGACAGCGCTGCCGACGCCAAAGTCCGCATCTTTACCCCGGGCTACGAACTGCCCTTCGCGGGTCACCCCACGCTGGGCACAGCATGGACCATCGCGCAATCCAGCCAGAACAACGCCGTCAAGCTCGGCCTGAAGTCCGGCGATATCCCGGTTGAAATCGCTGGCGACTACGCCACCCTGACCGCCAACGCCCCGGCCTACCGCGATGCGGCGCCTGCCGCCGACATCGCCGCCGCGCTGGGCACCACCACGGCAGCCCTGGCGGGCACGCCGCTGTTTGTTGACGTCGGCTCGGAACAACTGGTGGTGGCTCTCAAGACCCCGGCCGACGTGGCCGCCTGCAAGCCGCCGCTCGACCTGTTTATCCCGGCAACCCGTACGGCGCAAGATCGCTCCGTGGCGCTGGTCTGGGCCTGGGCGAATGACCACGAAATCATTGCGCGTTTTTTCTGGGTGCAGGCAGGCGCCATCGGCGAAGATTTTGGCACCGGCTCAGCGTGTGCCAACCTGGGCGGCTGGCTGCTGCGCAACAACGCGCCCCTGCCCCTGACCGCCACCATGATCCAGGGCCACGGCATCAACCGCCTGGCGCACCTGAAACTGACGCTAACGGCCGAGGGCCAGATCAAAGTCGGCGGCCGGATTGTCCCCATCGGCAGCGGTGAGCTCACGCTGGATTAGGCAGGACGAGCGGGTAGCAGCCCCAGCGCGGCCAGCGGAAAGTTGCTACCCCACCGTCACCACGCCCACCCGATGTTCCGCAGGAACGAGGCAACCCCGCGTGCCAAACCCCAACCATTTCCTGAGCGGGCGAAGGTAGGCGACGCGCAGCGGCGCCGCCTAAGGAAAGTTGCTACCCCACCGCCACCACGCCCACCCGATGTTGCGTAGCGACGAGGCCAGCGAAGACGGCTATGCCATGCCATCTCCTGAGCGGGAGAAGGTAGTAGACCGGGTTTATCGGGCTCCGACTGAGCGTCGCGTCCGCGGAGCGGCAGCTACAAAACCCGGTTATGCAGACGGTTAGTTTCGGCTTTTGACCTTTCCCTTCTGCGCAGCTTTACCGCGCGGAGGGTCGCCTTTCTTTTGCTTACTTTTCTTTGGCGAAGCAAAGTTGCACGATAAGTCTTTACTGAAAAGTGAGGCGCAACGGGGCGCCCCCCGGCTTCAAAACATGCGCCGCAGGCTAAGCGGTTAAAGATCCCAGCCCCAGGCTCCACGATCAAACAACTCGCAGCTGCTAATCAATCGGAGGGAACCACCCCGCCCACAAAGCGGACAAACTCCACCTGACACTTACAGTCAAAACCGGCCCATAATACGCACCGCGCCGTACGCGCCAGGCGTACTTTCTTCCATCCCGCTCCAGATCCGAATTGCCCGCCATGATTTCACGCCGTATTACCCAAAGCCTTATCGCTGTCGGTCTGTTGATCGCCACAACCGCTCAAGCCTTCACCCCACCCCCGCCGCAACTCGCCGCCAAAGCGTGGGCGCTTAATGATTTCCAGAGCGGTGAAGTTCTCACCGCCAAAGACCCGGATACCCGCATCGAACCGGCTTCGCTGACCAAGCTGATGACCGCCTACGTGGTGTTCAAAGCAGTCAAGGAAGGCCGCATCAAGCTTGATCAGCAACTGACGGTTTCGGCCAAAGGCTGGAAAACCGAAGGTTCGCGCATGTTTCTGGACCCCAAAACGCCGGCCAGCGTCGACGATTTGATCAAGGGCATGATCGTGCAGTCGGGCAACGATGCTTGCGTGACCCTGGCCGAAGCCATCGCCGGTAGCGAAGAAGTGTTTGCCGGTTTGATGAACGTAGAAGCCAAACGTCTGGGCATGACCGGCTCGCACTTCGTCAACTCAACGGGCCTGCCGGACCCCAACCATTACATGACCGTGGCCGACCTCGGCAAGATTGCGGGCGCGATCATTCGCGACTACCCGCAGTTCTATCCGATCTATTCGATGCACGAGTTCACCTACAACAAGATCAAGCAGCCTAACCGCAACCTGCTGTTGTACCGCGATCCCAACGTGGATGGCATGAAAACCGGCCATACCGAGTCGGCCGGTTTCAACCTGGTGGCCAGTACGCATGCCAATGGTCGTCGTTTGATTTCAGTTGTGGTTGGCACCACCGGCGATGTGGTACGCGCCAATGAATCGGCCAAGCTGCTGGGCTGGGGCATCCAGTTTTTTGATACGGTCAAAGCCTTCAGCGCGGGTCAGGTGGTGGATACGCCGCGCGTTTACAAAGGCGACGCCGATAGCGTCAAACTGGGCTTTAACAGCGACCGTTATCTGACCGTCCCCAAGGGCGACGGCGGCAAGTTCACCACCCAGGCCGTGCTGCCCGCCAAACCGCTGATCGCGCCGCTGAAAGCCGGCCAGCAAGTGGGCACGGTCAAGCTGATGGCCAACGGCAAGCAAGTGGGCGAATACCCGCTGCTGGTGTTGGCCGACGTGAACGAAGGCGGCTTTTTCCACCGCCTGATCGATACCATCCGCCTTTGGTTTGCTAAATAAGCCATAGGGTGGGTCGTGACCCACCGTTCAAAGCCGGTTAAGTGGAACGCACATGGCGGCGTTCTTCTTGATGGCTTTGATGG
>NZ_BAAIHC010000050.1:0-6639 GCF_054652575.1 Silvimonas sp. JCM 19000
GACCGGTTCCGTCATGCACGTCGCTTTGCGCAGCAGCGTCACAGCGCAGTAAACGGATGGTCTTCGGTCGGGAATCGCGCGGCGCGTAATTTGGCGCGTAGATGTCGTGCCTTGTCCCCAACCACATCTGCAAGAAAAGTCGGCGTCGCGCTCAGCATGCCTTTTTCGTTTTGTATTCGCGATGTAACGAAATTGCCACACGAAGCTTGTAAAAATTGCAAGGAAACGAGGGGATAAGCAAAAATGCTTACCCGAAGCGGGTTTCCGCTTACGCCTTGACACTAAAAACTACAATTCGGCCTTCGTATATGCATATCAAGAATTTCGCCTGCCTGCTCGTCGCCGGGCTCGTTTCGTTGTCGTCGGCTGCCACAGCCGCAGTGGCGCCGCTCTACAACGATTACTACAGCGAAGATGGTGCTGCGCAGCGGCGGTCTTCAGATTCCAACTGGTTCGAAACCATTGATCCCTATACGGGCCAGTTGCTGATCAATATCCCGCTGTTTGATATTCCGGGTAATGGCAAGGTCGACTTCAGCCTGTCGTGGGCGGCCAACTCGTCGGAGCCAGCGGCGGGCGGAATGCACCCACCTCGAATTCGCACCTCTCTGGTGCCCGGAACCCGGGCAACGCTTGAGCTGCCTGACGGCTCCACGTATGTGTTCTACAGCTCGTCGACGGCACCTGATATCTCTCTAACCATCAACAACTGGAAATTGGTGGGTCGAGCGGATAGTACAAGCGGCGTTTTGTATGCGCCCAACGGTAATCGCTGGGTGATGTCGGCGTGGTCCAACGCGTCCCTGGATTATTCGGTCGCTGCGCGGCAGGCCGGCTGGCATAACCAGTCGACCAAGCCCGTCGATGGGGATGTTCAGCAAACCGCTGGTAGTTTTATTTACCGAATGCCAGCCTCTCAGATCGACCGGTATGGCAATACTGTCAATTACACCTACGATGGCACCAACCTGAAGACCATGACTGCTTCAGACGGCCGCAGCGCTTCAATCACCTGGGGCACTGGCGGCTATCCAACCGTGGTGGT
This sequence comes from Silvimonas sp. JCM 19000, assembly GCF_054652575.1. Lineage (NCBI taxonomy): Bacteria > Pseudomonadati > Pseudomonadota > Betaproteobacteria > Neisseriales > Chitinibacteraceae > Silvimonas > Silvimonas sp. JCM 19000. The sequence continues at coordinate 1,046 of NZ_BAAIHC010000050.1, forward strand.
CGGCAATCGGACCTGGAGCTTTAACACCTCTGGCAACAATCACACGCTAACCCAGCCGGATGGCCAAACCTGGAACATAACGACTGGCACAACTTATAACACCGTAATGACGGGTGGCACCGTGGGCGGTGGCAACCCTCTGGTCACTGCGGTTACCAATCCGCATGGCGGCGTGACCAGCTACTTGTATGCCGCTTACCTCGTTTTCAACCCAGCCGCGACCTGCCCGGACACTCAGCCTACCTGCGTCACGGCAGCATTGCCTTGGGTGCGTGAGCAGCCGCACCCCGCTTTGGCGCTGAAAAGTACCAGCGATGGTAGCACCATCACTTATTCGTCGTTCTACGCTGCGGGCAGTAATCCGATTCAGGTGAACGCGCCTAATGCGGGCAACGCTGCACACATTAGCCGGGCAGTGGTCACCACCACTGCGAACAAAAGCTACACCACAACCTATCAATACATCTCGCCGTATGAGATTACGGACTGCAACGGCAAGGCTTGGTCAACGGGGCTGCTGCTTCAGAAAACTATTGGGTCGGTGCAACAAGAAACTTATACCTGGAGCATGCAGTCCCTTCCCGGCGGGCAGGCGGGTATGGGCTATTGCACGGGCAATGGTGGCCGTCCAGTATTGACCGATACGCGCATCGTGCGCGATGGCAAGGCCTACGTCACCCACACCGATTTTGATGCCTATGGCCATCCGGCAGTCATTACAGAAACGGGCGATGACAGCAAACAGCGTATTACCCGCCGCAGCTATCTGAACGACACGACTAATTGGCAGCTTGATTCGCTGAGCACTGAAACGATCGGAGATGCCAGCAGTACGCTTTCTTCGCGCACCAATAGTTATGACGGCTCTGGCAGCCTGGCGCAGTCGGTCGCCGATGGCGTGACTACCAGTTATGCCTATGACAGCGCGGGCAATCTGTTCACACGCACTGATGCGCTCAATCTGGTCACCCGTTTTGAAAACTACTATCGCGGAATTCCGCGTACCGAAACACGGCCCTTCGCCAGTGGCACAGAGCCGGCCTGGTGCGCGGCGCCACGTAGCTCGGTAGCAATTACCCGGGTCGTCGACGATTTTGGTAACGTCACCTCGTACACCGACGCGCGCGGCAAGGTATTCAGTTATCAATATGACGGGATGAACCGTCTGACGTGGACCAAGCGTCCGCTGGGCAACGCAATCTCTATCAGTTGGACGCCCACCAGCCGGACCATCACGCGCGATGTCTACAGCAAGACCGATAGCTTTGATGGTTACGGCCGCAGCGTGACCACCAACGAAAATGGCGTTGTGGTAAGCCGCCGCTTTGATCCGCTCGGTCGACTCTTGTTCGAGAGCTATCCGGCACTGAGCGTAGGCGACACCTATGACTACGATCAGTTGAACCGAGTCGCCATTACCACTCACTCGGATGGCACGAGCAGCAAGTTTGGTTATACCGGCAGTGCGGTCGCCGTGACAGACGAAAACAACCACGTCACCTCGTCGTTCTATCAGGCCTACGGCAACCCGGATGACAAGGCGCTGACCGAAGTTAACCCTGATGCCACGGTGAGCAGCTCGGCGACCTTTATCAATAGAAACGCGCTTGGCCTGGTCACTTCGGTGCAGCAGGGTAGTGTGGTCAGAGGCTGGCAATACGATAGTCATAATTTCCTGGTTGGCCGCACCGATCCCGAGATAGGCCAGACCGTGCTGGGCCGCGATGCAGTCGGCAACTTGGTTTCACATAAGGTCGGCACCCAGCCTGCCGGGCATTACGCCGTTGATGCACAAGGTCGCACCGCCGCTAGCTGGTGGGACGACGGGGTAGCGCAGCAGGTTTGCACTCAACGCGATGCAAGCGGCCATGTGGTATCGGTTGTCAACGCATCCGCCACGCGTCAATACACCTATGACGATAACGGCAATACGTTGACCGAAGGCCTGGTTGCCGCGGGCAATACGTTGACCTTGACTCACGTGTGGGATGCGGATGATCGGCTGACTGCGGATATTTACCCGAACACCTGGCGTATCGAATACACGCCGGATGCATTTGGGCGCCCCACCACCGTGGGTCCATACGCATCGCAAATTGCCTATAACGGCCGTGGCAGCATCACTAACTGGCATGCGCCGAATGACCGGAATACGCACATTGCCTATGCGGACCGTGGTTGGCCCGCGTCGATGGAAGTCGTGGCTAATTTTGTGCTGCCAACAGCACCCACCAAGCCTACGGCCCCGGTAGCGCCGATTGCGCCCACCAGGCCTGCCAATCCGACCGTAGCTAATCCGGGCGCGCAACCCGTGGCGCCCGCTCAGCCAGCTACTGCCAAGCCAGGCGCCGGCATTACTGGCGATACGGCATGTCGCAAGGCCTACCGAGCCCCCATTCTGGCGGACTACGACAATAATGCGGCTGCCCGGCTGCAGTCGGATACCGCTATCTGGACGGCGAAAATTGCTGCCTGCACCACGGACTGGAATAACAACGGTGCCTATTGGAGCAACGGTGACGCAGGCTGCCGCCAGACGTACACCGAGCCCAAGCTGAGCGATTACGCGGGGCAGAGTAATCAGAACGCACGCTATACGGATGCTCATACCAGCTGGCAAAACAACATGAATCGTTGTGTGCCGACATGGACCAGCCAGGCGCAGGTCTGGGTCAACTATTACGCTGCTGTTGCCAGCTATAACGCCCAGTTGCAGAACTGGCAGGCGGCAAACGCTGCCTACCAGCAAGACCAGGCCAACTATGCTGCGGCCATGGCCACGTATAACAACCAGATGACGGACTACAACAGCCGGCTTGCGACCTATAACCAGGCAATGACGGCGTATCAGACCGCGTTAAACCAATACAACGCGGACTATGCCGCATGGCAGACCCAGGTCAGTCAAATACAGGCTGGCGGCGTTGCTGCCATCCAGTCGAGTTATGGCTATGACGGTCTGGGTAACCTGACTTCGGTAACCGATGCCGCAAACAGCAATTTCAATCGCCAATATGGCTACGATGCGCTCAACCGGCTCACCAAAGCAGACGGTCCTTGGGGTAGCGGCACCAGCATCAAATACGACGCGAATGGCAATTTGCTGAGCCAGACCCTAGGCGGTTACAACGTCAGCTACGGCTACGACAGCCAGCAATTGCTGCGGTCGATGGCTGGCACCAAGAACTACAGCCTGGCCTATGACGGTTGGGGTGACGTGACTTCACGCGGTGACGGCACCACCTATGTTTACGACGCCGCAGGTAACCTGCGCTGGTTTAATAAGGGAGCGAGTAGCCAGATTGCTTATAGCTACGATGGCGCTGGCTCTCGCGTGCTGTCGGTAGCGACGGGACTTAACCGGCTCGAGTTTTATGACCTTGCCAACAAGCTGATCTATGAAAAGGATCTGTCGAGCGGGGCGGTACATGTTTCGTTCTTCTTGAACGGTCAGCGGATTGCGGATGACAACGCCGGCGTAGCGAACTGGTATCACAACGATGTGGTAGGCAGCCCGCTCGCGGCAACAGACGGCGCTGGTCATATCGCCTGGAACACCTACTATCGCCCTTATGGCGAGCGGATGTTGGGCGCTAGTTCTACCAATAAGCAGTGGTTTGGCGGCAAGAGTTATGAGGATGCGAGCGGGCTTAGCTACTTTGGCGCGCGCTGGTATGACCCTGTTATTGGCCGGTTTATGGCGATGGATCCGGTGGATTGGGATGAAGATAATCTCATCCACAGCTTTAACGCCTTTGCTTATACAAGTAATAACCCTGTGAGCAGAGTCGATGTGAGCGGCGCGAGTGACGGTACACCGGCGGAAGCAGCGGCTGATCAAGCTGGCAAACTAAACCAGGGCCGAGGCGCATCAATTGCGAAGATTCTGTCCAATCCGAATCTGAAAAACAGGGCCGTGCAGGAAGAAATAAAGAACGGCACGATGTCTGTTGAGGAGATGTCTAAGAATGCGTTCTCACCGGAGGTAGCGGATGCCGTAGAAAGTGTCACCGTCACAGCCCCAAAGCCCATACCGAAGGCTCCGACAGGGCGTGGAAGCGTAGATCCATCTAAAAGAGACCCACAGCGGATCTACTCGCGCGTTACGGTTGAGAAACAGTTAGATAAGCAAAATCAAAAATGCGGCAGGTGTCAGAATCCGCTGAAACTCGAAGATGCTAAGGGGCATCATATCGAGCGCCATGCGGATGGAGGAAAAACAGATGAGGCAAATTTGGCCGTCGTTTGCGCCGCATGTCATTTTGAGCTTCACAGACGGAATTGAGACTAAATGAACCCAAATCTCGATAGAGCCAAAGCTACATCTGAAATCGCTAAGAATATTGCAACAGATGGCTATCACTTATATATGGTCGCGGGTGGCTCCCCGCTACCAAGGTACCTATATACCATTGGGCTGTCGGGTGTGTTGGGTTTTGAATTGATTTTTGCCGGCGCAGTGATGTTGACGGATGAAGCGGCAGTGGAGGTTATTAGAAGTACAGTTTCCGGACTGCGACAAACCGATGCCTTAAACGCCATAGAAATCGGAGGCATGAGCTACTCGCTTTGCCCTGCACAAATTTCCTGGGCTAAAAGATTGGCCCTCGGCGCGTTCGACTACTTTAGAGTCGATAACCTTGTCTTTCGACAAATCGTGCCTCCGTCTGAAATCGCGACGATTGACGTGCCCCAAATGGCTGTCCCGTATTCGAGTGGGCAGCGATCTGTGTGGCGTTGGTTGGAACTTCCTTGGGAATATCCGGTGTCTTATAACGCCATTGTTGGAACTAATTTTCCCGCATTAAAGGGTGGGGCCATTTTGGAGGCTTCACGTTGGGAGGAGGAGTATTGGGAAATGTTCGTGGGCGACGTCGCATCGGAACAGGCCGAGAACCCTCTTATTGTGGGGATTTCAATTTTACTGGGGTACGACCCGAGTCTTGAACCAGCGCTGACAATACCGCTTGAAAAAGGAATCTATAGAGAGAGTGCCGCCGATGATTGGTACCAGATGGGTGTTGGATGGGATTGAAATTGAATGGCTTTGTTCGTTCCAGGGCCAAGCGGGTTAGTCAGATAATTTCGCACTATTCTAGTGTAGGCCGTGCCTGAACTATAGGAATGGGGATTGCTTTCAACGAGTACTACTAGTGCTGCCTTCTGCTTTTTCTGACACAGCAATTGCGGAAAAAGCAAAATCAAACTGGTCTTGCCGCTAAGACGCGAAGATTGCGAGGATTTGACGTCTAAATGGCTTCTCGTGGATAAAAAATGGTTTGTTCCTGGAAATGGTCATCAACCGGGATTCTCATAAGACAGGCTGTTCAAAAAGTGTTTAACAAATGCAATCGGATCCGAGTGGCGCTTGGCAGTCATGTGCCACATAACGCACCACAGCTTTTTGCAATTAGTGCTTGGTTAGCAATCGGGCCCAGCCTGTTGAAAGCCCGCGCGCACCGCTGTAGATAGGCCCAGTGAAGATCTGCTCCTTATTTTTTTTATGCATGACATTAAGTTTCCTGGGCTGTGCTCATTTGTCCCCCGAAACAGGCCGCCAGTTAATCCTGCAAGGCGACCCCGAAGGCGGGCTA
>NZ_BAAIHC010000051.1:0-6537 GCF_054652575.1 Silvimonas sp. JCM 19000
AGTGTTGACCGCCACCGTGTTCAGATCAGCATGGCTGACCTGCAAGGTGCCTGCCGTCCCGGCTGCGGTGGTGCCGACCACGTACTGGCTGATCACATTGCGCGCCGTGACCGTGCTGGCGGCGGTGCTCACCGCCGCAACCGCAGCGGGCGGCGTCGGCACCGTCGGCAGCGTATACACCGCAACCTTGCTGGTTTCCACCGTCACGCCACCTTGCTGCACGATGCCCGAGCCTGACGTCCCGGCGGCAATATTGATGGTGCCGGTGTTGACCACATGCCCGCGTTGCCCAAGGCGGCTGAAGGCATACGAGTTATTGGTGTTGATATTGATCACGCCATCGTTTTCGATCACCGCGCCATCCAGCGCATCGCTGGTCAGCTGCATTGCCACCAGGTTCTGCTGGCCCAGCGGATTACCGACCGCGCCCAGATTGATGGTGCCGTTATTCACCACCTGGCCGTTTGCGCCCGCCTGCATGCCAACGGCGCCAGTCACGGTAAGGTTGATCACCCCATCATTAACGGCCGCATTGTTGGTGTAGGCGATATTGACGGCGGCATGCCCCAGGCCGCCATAGGCGTAATTGACCACCCCGGTGCTCTGGTTCCAGAACATGTCTGAATTACCGGCAACCGACGACGAAGAGTCGCTGATCAGATTGCTCCCGCTCACATCAACCTGGGTAATGGTTCCGCCGTTGATGATGGCCAGGTTGTCACCGGAACCCAGCACCAGCGTGTTGCGGTCGCCCCCCGACAGGTCCCGGACTATGGTGCCCGTATTAACGAATTTGGCACCGCCATCAATCTGCAGATTACGCCCGTTGTTGATGCCTATCGTCCCGTCGGATTCGTTGAATACGTTGCCGCCGCGTATCCACAAATCGCGCCCGTTATCGGCGTTGAGGGTGCCATGGTTGTCGAACACATTGTTGCTATTGCCATCCATATACAGACCCTTGGTCATAGAACCCCCGACGCCATTGCTGAAGCTGCTGCCCCCCGTCATCGACAGCGCGCCACTGATGGTGCCGGTATTGCTGGCACTACCACCGTTCTGGCTGAGGTCGCCGGTGATCGTGCCGCTGTTATTCAATTGTCCGGTCGTGATCTGCACGTTGCCGAGCGTGCCCTGATTGACCACGCTGCCGCCGTTGATGTTGATCGGCGTGCTGATCGAGCCCGAGGCCAGGTTGGTCAACGTGCCCTGTGGCAACACCGTGAATGAAGCGCCGCTGACCGTGCCCGCATTGCTCACGCCAACGGCCGCACCGGTGCTATAAGCCGTGCCAGCGGCCTGGGTCAGCGCCGTGGTCGCACCCGCCGCGGCGATCACGCTGCCGTCCGCATATTGCTGCAAGGTGGTGGTGGCGCTGTTGTTTACGCTGGGGTCCACGCCCGGCCCCACCACAATCTGCCCCAGATTGATGATGTAGCCATTCACGTTGTTATCGGTGTAGAACGCGCGACCGATATTCGTGTTGATGGTGATGACGCCGGTGGTGTCGTTGATGGCAATGCCGCCATTGATGGTGCCCATGCCCACCAATTGCGCGGCGCTGCCGTCCGCCACGGTAGTGGCATCGGCGTTGAGTGTGATATTGCCGCGGTTGGTGACCGTGCCGCCGCCCATGGCCAGCATGCCAAAACCAGAGTTGGTCACGGTGATATTGCCGGTATTAAGCCCGGTGACGCCTTTGCCGTATTGCGAGTCCGTGCTGCCTGCCTCCAGCGCCGCGCCACGGTAAAACGCAGTGTTGTCTGCAGTGGTGTAGGGCGTTTTTCCGGTGGTCACCCCGCTCGCGTCGACGACGGGAACAAAGCCATCAAGGCTGAGGTTGCCTTCGTTGAGCAAGGAACCAAGCAATTGCGAATTGTTGTCCTTGTCCCCGGTGGCGGCGATGTTAAACAGACCCGCCCCTTGCGCCGTAATGGTCCCGCCTGCGGCATTGACTGCCGCGCCCCCCGTCGTCCCCAAAACACCGGCTGCCAGACCGCTGGCCCAGCGCACGGGCATCACATTAACGCCGGTACTGCCGACAGGCAGTGCGGTTGAACGCAGATTGATTGATCCGCTATTTCGCGCGGTAGAGCCCGTGTACTCGGCAATCATCACCGTTGCCTGTTTCCCGTCGTTATCGATACCTAACTGATCAATGCGGCCCGAGCTCTCCACCGTCGCCCCCTGAAGCGCGCTCATGAGCGTACCGCGATCCGCCGGGGCGGCATTGATGAAACCTGCGTTGGTAATCTGCGTTCCAGTGCCGGTGGCTGACAACGTGCCGCGGTCATATTCGGCACTGCTTGTGGTCACAAAATTGACGTCCAGCTCGGAACCCGAATCCAGCAGCACTTGCGCACCACCTGAGGCGGTGGCGAACATCCCGTACAGCACTGAAGCGCTTGTGTTGGAAACGCTGGATTTTCCACTCACCGTTACCGTGTTCGGGCCACTGACATTGATTCCGCGCAGCAGATCATCGCTACCGTATGCGGTACTCGCACCCTGGTTATCGACATTGATGGACACCCCGCCTGCAACATTGACCACGTTGCGCTCACCAGACAGATCCAGGGCAGTGAAGAAGCCTTGCTGGCTGCCCTTGGCTATGCCGGGCTGCTGCAGCGTGACTGTCCCTGCCAGATTGATGGTGTTGTCAGAGCCGGTCACGACCAGACCGCGCAGATCGCCGGGCGCGATGGGATTGCGCGTGGCGCCGATGTCGATGCTGCCGACATTCAGATTGCCGTCCAGCTTGAGCGTGCCCTTGCTCCCGTTGATCACGATGCCGGTCGCTGGCTGCAGGACCCCGTTGACATCCTTCACCGCCGTCACATTGACGTTGCCCTGCAGACTCACATTGGCGTTATCGCTTTCCAACATCACGCCGGTGCCGTTCAGCGTCACATTGATATCGCCGCTATTGGCCAGGGTGGTTTTTGCGGTCGGGTCGGTGCTGTGCACGTAGATGCCCACCGAAAAGGGGTCTTGCACATTGATTTTTGCCGCGGTCGAGGTATTCGAGTTATTGCCGGTCACCGAAATGCCGGTGCCCGCATTGGTCACATTGATTACCCCGTCCAGCGTGGCAGTGGTCGTGACGTTATCGCCGGTAAACGCAATGCCGGTGCCGTAGTCGGTGGCGTTGATCTGGCCCGCCAGGGTGGCCTGGGTGTTGTTGCCGTCGATCTGCACGCCGGTCGAGGAGGGGCCGGTGATGCTGGCAATAAAGTGCTCGATGTTCAACTGGGTGCCGTTGCCGGTCACTTCCACGCCCGTGCTGCCACCGGCTACGTTCATGATGGCGGGGTTGTCGGCGGTGCCACTCAGATTGATCACTGCGTTATCGCCGGCCACATCAACGCCCTTGGCGCCCTGCTCGACCACCAGCGCGCCGGTTTCGTTGACGGTGGCACCGTTGCCGTTAACCACCGTGCCGGTGGAGCCGGTGCCGGTGGCTGTGGTCGTGCCCGCGTTATTGACGGTGCCGTTCTGCCCATCGATGCGGGTGCCCGTGCCCCCTCCGCTGACGCTGGTCTTGCCGCTGTTATCCACAACCGCGTTATCGCCCGCCACCCAGGTGCCGATGGCGCCGCTACCACTGATATTGGCATCGCCCTTGTTGGCGATTCTGGCGTCTTTGCCGATCACATCCGTGCCGACGCTGCCTGCCGCCACATCGGTAATGCCGTTGTTGTTGACGCTGGCGGTATCGCCAGTCACCCGGGTGCCGATCGCGCCGTTATCCACGCTGATATGCGCGTTGTTATCCACCTGCGCGTTATTGCCGCTGATATCGGTAATGACCGTGCCCTTGCCCGTGCCGCTGCCCTCGCCGCTGTTGATCACCTTGCCGCTATCGCCAGCGATATGGGTGCCGGTGCCGCCGTCAGACACGGTCACCTTGCCGGTGTTGTCCACGCTCGCGCCTTTGCCCGTGATGTCGGTGCCGATACTGCCCGCGCCGGTAATGGTGGCATCGCCGCTGTTCACCACTTTGCTGTTGTCACCCGCAATCTGGGTGCCGGTGCCACCGTCGGACACGGTCACCTTGCCGATGTTATCCACGCTGGCGCCAGTGCCGGTAATGTCCGTGCCGGTGCTGCCCTTGCCCGAGATGGTGGCATCGCCGCCGTTCACCACTTTGCCGTTGTCGCCCGCGATATGCGTGCCGGTGCCGTCATCGCTTACCGTCACGGCGCCCTGGTTGTCGACGGTGCCGCTATTGCCTTTGATGTCGCTGCCTATGCTGTCGTCGCCGCTGACCGTGGTGGTGCCGGTGTTGGTAATCACGCCGTTGTCGCCAATGATGCTGCTGCCGGTGCCGCCGTCGGTCACGCTGCTGTTGCCGCCGTTGATGATGACGCCGGTGTTGCCGCTGATCACCGCGCCCTTGCTGCCGTCGCCAGCAACGCTCATGCCCTCTTTGTTCTCGATGCGGCCGTCGTTATCCGTCACCAAAGTGCCGATGGCACCGTCCTTGACCGTAACGTGATCATTCACCACCACGCTTTTGTCGCCAGTGACTTCGACACCGATCGAACCGGCATCGGTGCTGGTGGTCTCGCCATGCACGGTCACCGTGCCGCTGTCGCCGTCCACATGCACGCCGGTGCTGCCCTCGCTGGCGGTTACCCCGTTATCCACCGTGGTCTGCGTGTTGTCGCCCACCACAATCACGCCCGCCGAGTCACCGCCTTTGACGGTCACCGTCGGTACATGCACCTGCGAGTTGTCGCCGAGGGTGATCACGCTGTCGCCGGTGGCATGAATAATCCGGCCTTGCCGATCCAGCGCCCAATACAGCCCGTCGGCATCCTTGCCTTCCACGGTCAGGGTGGGTGGCGTGGTGGCGTTGTTGACGTTCCAGTTCTGGCTATTGGTATACAGAATTGCATCGTTGGGCGCCTGGCCGTAGCTGGCCACCAGCGTGAGCTTGTAATGGTCGCCTTCGGCGGCATAGCTGTAGACCAGGCCATCCATCACGATGACCTGGGCATTGCGGTTGAGCACCACGCCGTAATTGAAATTGGTGACGCCGGGGACGGGCGTAGGCGTAGGCGTCGGGGTGGGGGTCGGCGTAGGCGCCGGGGTGGGTGATGGCGGCACGTAGCCATCGTCACCTTCATGGCCGCTGGAGGCGATGGCGGCAATGCCAAGCGCGGCCGCCACCGCGCCACCTACCGCCAGCAGCGGGGTGGGTGGCGAGGAGGTGGTGGTGGTTACCGCGGGATCAGGGCAAGGGGCGGTGCTGGGGGTATCGCCCACCGCCGGGCAGGGCGTTGGCGCAACGGCCGGATTGGCGTCGGCGCTGACCGCGGCTGGCGCGGGGTCAGCGTCTTGTGCATACACCGGCGCGCAACTCAGGCACGCCGCCATTAGCGGTGCCAACGTGGCACGCTGGCTTTTATGGCGACGCTTTTTGATAGCCACGGCGGTCGACGTGACGATGGAATGCGTTAATGCCTGCCCGCTCACCTTTGCCATGATGTATTTCCTTTTTCATTTTAAAAAATAGAAATCGGCCGCAATCACAGAATTAATGCGTCGACAGTATTTTTGATATATTTAAAACAAAAAAATAGCCAGTACCTGCGTATTGGCTATTATTTCTTTGCATGAAAATACGGGATGAAATTAATTAAAAGGCATTTGGCAAAACCGGTTTCCAGACAAAAACAGAGCAACAATCAATGCGAAAGTAAGGCGCAGGGCGCGTAATCCTTAGCGCGTGTTTTCGCAAGCGGCAGCAAGCCGCAGGGCTAGCGCTGCACAGGCTCGTTGCTTTTGCATTAATCCTGAATGAATAGCGTTAATTGATTTAATTACGCTGCAATTCAAAATTGTTGTGCATAGCGCGCCATTACCCCGTAATCATTGGTGGTATCCTGGCTGCTGGCATAGCCATCCAGGCTAAAGCTGCGGCGGCCGCTCTGGTAATCCACGCCCAAGGTGCTGCTGTAATTAAACGGACTGCGTTGCCCATTCGCCGCCAGCAGGAATTGCGCTTGCGGCGCACCCGGCAACGTGGCGCTGCGGATGCCGCTGCGGTACAGCAGGCTCGGCCCGCCCAGCAGATTGAAGTGGCCGTTCCAGCCCTTCTGGTCGGCGTAGCTCAGGCGGATGCCTGCCAGCATATCCAGCGCGCTGCTGGTGTTGCCGGTGACGTTGAGGTTGTACAGGTCGGCCCCCGATTCCGCCACGGCGTCATCGCGCGTTTGCCGCCAGGCCATGCCGATGGCGGGCGCAATCTGCCAGTTGCCCGCGTGATAGGCATGGTCCAGTTGCACATTGGCCGCCAGTTGTTGCTGGCCGTTATCGGCGGTGGCGCTCTGATGCACGTCGCCGAAGTTGAGCGCGCGATGCGTCTGCAGCTGGTTGAGTTGCCACTGCGCATCGGCCTGCAGTTGCAGGCCCGCGCCCACCGGCCGGGTATAGGTCAGCGCCGCGTACTGGCTGTTGCCGGTGAGATTGCCGTTGTCAGACGTGTGGCTGCCGCTACCCAGCCGCGCCCGGCCGTATTTGACCAGCAAG
>NZ_BAAIHC010000052.1:0-4578 GCF_054652575.1 Silvimonas sp. JCM 19000
AGACCCTGCCCGTGCGGCTGATTTCACCTTGAATGAGGGAAAACTGGATTTAAGTCTCGTAAATGCGGGCAGACCCTTTTACGGCGCACAGAACCCTTTAAAGGCACTAGTTTATCAGCCACTGATTTACGTCGATCAATGTTTTTTTATTGCGAATTACCGTGACGGGTGGAATAGCATGGTCTATCAACTGTCCAAGAGATTCGACCTGCATTGCATAAGTATTTCCACCAGTCCTAATGATGTCGAATATCCGAAGAACTCGATCCGCGTCTACCAAAGCGGAGTAACCAGACGTTTAGTTCGAGCTTTCAAAGATGGCGACCGGTGGGATTTTTTCGAGAAGGGCGATCCCATGCCGTTCGAGCAGGTGGAGAACTATAAGAAAAGGCGAATTCGGGATCGATTGGATCGTGAGAAGCTGCTAATGAGCGTGGAAAGGGCAGGGCTGGATTTGAAAAACCCCGGCGCGTGGGTCACGAATCAAGACGCGTTATATATCAATGAATGCAGGACCGTTGGAGGCTGACCGTGAAAATCGAGATCAGTTTAACCAGTGATGAATATTTCCTTTTGGCGGGAGCTGCGCTTCACCTGAGTGGCAACAAGCCAGCGTTCTGTCTTCAACCCTCGGCGCTCGTTGTTGAAGAAGACTTTATCGATAATATTCGCGATTATTTGATGGACAGCTTGCCTGTATGGGGTTTTGACGGTAATTACCAGCTTAATGATATGGGGCGCACCATGGAGCATCTGATAGATAAATTGTTTGTAGACTTATCAGTTTATCTTCGGAAGGCTACGCTTTATATAGAGGATTTAAAAATAATAACCAAACGCCAAGTGATCGGGTGAAAAATAGATGGTGGCCCCAGTGTCGAATGAAAATCAAGCAGCTGGAATGAGTGAACTCTATCAGGAAATCAGGATATGGCGGAATTTGAATGCAACTTCCGCCACACGCTACATGTGCTTTAAAAATCTGGCAACAGACCAGTATTGTGTTCAAAGCGCAGATTTTTTCCAATTGCCTTTGGATCCGCGAATTGAGGATCAGTTTGAACGACAGCAAGTGGAGCTATTTATCGAAACGCCTCCGTTGTCCCGGTGCGAATGGTTCACCTCATTGAGCGCCGCGATAGCTCGGCACGATGCGGATTTCCAATAAAAATCTGGATATATGGAACCGCTTTTAATTTGTAGATATCTTTACTACGCAAACCGGCTTGCGCGTTTATCAAGTCGGTACCCGGCATGCCGAAGCCGTCATGGAATTATGCGATAGCGAAACCCACGTATTCGGCGGGGCTTTTGGAGGCAAAGCAAGAGGAGGGCTAACTGGAATGCAGAATGGAATGCAGGACGATGATCAAACTGGTGGCGGTTTTTTTTCTGAATTTCTGGCCCCGGATAATCAACTTGCTTTGGTTATAGAAGATGACGGACGCGTTGCCTACGCATACTTGGTGGATGCAGTTTCACAGAAAATCTGTGGAGATGTGTGGCTCTATAATCGGCTGCCCGCGCCAATTCAGCCAGAGTGGAAGCTCGGAAACAATGCTCCATTTCTAAATCCTGCAGAATACGTTAAATCTTTCGACGGATTTTTTCCCCCAGCAAGCGCGGATGGTTTTCTTGTGAAATGGCAAACGGCAGCCGCCAATATTGAGGCGCATATTTTCTTCGAGGGCCTTTTGCTGGCGATTCTGGAGCCTGGCGCTAAGCCCGGCCGCTCCGCTTTTGCAAAATGCAACGGCCCCTTGGCCAGAATTCTGGAGGGGTGATGAAATTCCCTGTAGGGCTCTCTGGAGCCCTTTATGGCGCTGCCGCCACCCCATCAGGTATCAAGGCGTTAAGAGCAGCGCTAAGCCCAGCTGCTAGCTAAACAGGAACTGCATTATGAGTAAAGCAAACGAGAGGCCGATACCGCCGGCAGCGGTGAGGGATGGAGATTCCGTGGAAATGCTTCGTCTATGGATCGCTGAGGAGGGATTACATTGTTCAATAAAAATCGGGATGTATACCGAAAATGGTGATGTAGTCGAGGCAAACGCGTGGGGAGTAATTCTTGCTGACGCTGCTCGCCATATCGCTTCCGCTTTGCACAAAGGGTATGCGTTGAATGAGAGCGCTACGCTGGATCAGATATGCGGTGCTTTTCTAGATCATCTGGTAGAAGAGCAGCCACACATGCAGGGTGGCTTTTTGAACGAGTCCGAATAACTAATACCCAGGTTGGAGCTTGCATTTAAATAAGTGCCTTTTTACGTGGCGGCCCGGTTTAAATCGAGATTACATTTTTTCCAAAGGCAGATATCGATTCCGGCAAGAAGGTGACTTTTGTCGGACAAAAGGTGATAGATGCCGATCTTCCGGTTAACAAACCTGTGAAAGTCGACGGGTATAAAGTAATTAGACAGAATGAAGCGAAGCCGGTGGCTAAAGCGGCTGGCGATGCCGGAAATTAATGAGGATGCTGATAGACATCCATCCGACCTCGATAAAGTCGAGAAACCTGACCATAGAGGTGGTACAGATGTATTTGAATCACCTGAGGGCCGGGGTGCGCGTTTTGATCGCGATGGTGCTTTCCAGACGTTTCTCGAGCCCGCGCGTAAGTGATAAATTTGAAAATGGAGCACAATTCAGGAGGCAGCATGCTCGCTGAACAGATAAAGCTTGCGTTTAGTAAGGGGGGCGGTGCCGCGATAGATTTGAATTTTATCCCCGAACTATCCGCAAATCGGGTTTGCTCAATCATTGAGGTATTGCGCCAGAAATTAACACTGGTGAAGGCAGAAGATAGTGACGGGTGCGTTGTAACTGACATTACTGCTTGCCTGGATAGGCCCCGAGGCACGGTCTTTACTACCTGGACGCATGGAGCAGTGATTGAACAGCTGCAATTTTACGTGAGTTGGAAGGACCCTCAGAAAATCTTCGCCGAGATTACATTTTTTCCAGAGGACATTGATTGGAATAAATACTCAGCTGATGATTTTCTGGAATTTGTGGCCGAGATTGTTGCCGCATCTGGTGAGCCAGATTTTTACCTTCGATATGAAAATGCAAATTGGCGCTATGGAGATATAGGACCTGAATCCTGGGTCATTTTGTCGCATAAAAGTGTCCGCTAGACCGAGCGCCGGTGCAGCACGTCATAGCGCACCCCCTCCGGCGTCGGCACCGATTCATACAGACAAGGCGCGTCCGCCCGCCAGCAATCGGCTCGACCGGTTCCGTCATGCATGTTGCCTTGTGCAGCAGCGTCACAGCGCATTAAACGGATGGTCTTCGGTCGGGGCCCCGGCGGGTAATTGGGCGCGCAGATGCTGTATCACAACGATGTGGTAGGCAGCCCGCTCGCAGCAACAGACGGCGCGGGTCATATCGCCTGGAACACCTACTATCGCCCATATGGCGAGCGGATGTTGGGCGCTAGTTCTACCAATAAGCAGTGGTTTGGCGGCAAGAGTTATGAGGATGCGAGCGGGCTAAGCTACTTTGGCGCGCGTTGGTATGACCCTGTGATTGGCCGGTTTATGGCGATGGATCCGGTTGATTGAAATGAAGCTAATCCTGTCCATATTTTTAATTATTTTGAATACGCGCTTGATAATCCCATTAGGTTTACCGACCCGGACGGACGGTGCCCGGTTTGTGAAGCAGTCGGCATAATCGCAGATATCGATTCCGGCAAGGAGGTGACTTTTGTCGGAAAAAAGGCAATAGACGCCGGTCTTCCGGTTAACAAACCTGTGAAAGTCGACGGGTATAAAGTAATTAGACAGAATGAAGCGAAGCCGGTGGCTAAAGCGGCTGGCGATGCCGCAAATTAATGAGGAGTGCTAATGGACATCCGTCCGACCGGCAAAGAAGTTGAGACTGCATGTCTGCAGGCGTTAAACAAGATTGGAATGCCAAAAAAATATGGCTTTGCGCGAACATGCCTAAATCCCGATTTCGACTGTGCTATCGGTTTGAATCAGGGGGTATACCAAGATTATGTGCGTGTTAACCCTAACTTGTTTATTTACTGGAAGGCGCTAGAGGCGTTGATGGTGCAGTTTTACGGGGAGAGCTCGCGTACGCTGGGGCCATCTTATTCGGATGCTCTCGGGGTGAGCTGTCCTGAAATTCCTCAATTCATATTTTCCGTGCGGGAAGATCTTGTCATTGAGTCTGCACGTCTGGCTCAAGCCGTTCAGGAATTTGGGATCCCATACATAAGCGCGTTTGCGTCTCCTGACAAATTGATGCCCCAGATACTGAAAAGTGTTCCGCGCAAGGGAGGCATGCAGCATCGGTACCCATTAGGGTTGTATCTCTCGAAGGGAAGAGCCACAGCATTGGAGTATTGCGAGCAGCAATGTCAAGAATTCAAAGCGCGTAATGCCGTCGTGGATGCCGAAGCAATGATGCGTTTGATATCTTTTCTTCATCAGCAGCCGTGAGTGCGGCGCCGACGGCTAACCCGCAAATCGGCTCGGATGGCGCAGCCCAGGTTATCCCTCACAAGACTCGACCAATCGGGCCGCAGAGGCGCCAGCGATTGCGCCGCTGCCCTCACCACCGCCT
>NZ_BAAIHC010000053.1:0-3112 GCF_054652575.1 Silvimonas sp. JCM 19000
CCGGATCTATGACCCGAATGTATCGCGGATGCTGCATTAATCGTGGGCTAGATTATTTTCTTGAGGTGAGTGTCATCAACGAAGTATTAGACGTCTTCGGGGAGCGTAAAACGACAGCGGACGAGAAGCGCGCTTTGCTGATGCACTACGCTGAGTATGATGCTTATCGATTAGTAATTTCTTGCGGCAAAGGGGGGGGGGGCTGCCGAAGCGAAAGGCGGTACGTATTTACTACGCGACGCTGAAGGCAATGTCATGCGGACGGGGCGCACCAATGATTTAGCGCGCCGCGAGGCAGAGCACCAACGAGATGCTCTGTCGAAAGATTACGAATTCGAGGCGGTGCATAAAACGGATGTGTTTAGCGAGCAGCGAGGTTTGGAGCAGATGCTGCATGACACCTACAATCCGCCTTTGAACAAAATTCGCCCGATTAGTCCAACAAATCGGAATTTTGATACGTACATGGACGCGGCGCGTAACTTCTTACAAGGACTTGGGCAATGAAAAAGTTGCCATATAAGGAAGGCGACGTGTTCGCTATTTCCCTTCGAGACGGAGGATTTTCCTTGGGACTCGTCGCTAGATCACCAAAGCGTGGAGGTACGTTGTTGGGCTACTTCTTCCGGTACACATTTGTATCTGTGCCAAGTCCGAAAGACGTTCCGGAACTCAATCCTCAGGATGCTATAAAGATAGTGCGATTCGGTGATCTATCCTTGGTGAATGGAGAATGGCCGGTTATTTTTCATCTCCCTAATTGGGATAAAGGTGATTGGCCCACGCCAAAATTTGTTAGACAAGACCCTCTCAGCAAGAAAGCTTGGCTGATTTCCTATGACGATAATGATCCTGGCATTGAAGTTGGCGAAGAAAGATGCGACTTCGATGTTGCTGGTTATGAAAGGGCATCGCTTTGTGGTGCCGGATTTGTAGAGATAGCGCTAACCAAATTATTGCAGCCCAAGAGTGCCTGAAGTTTTTGCACGCTGCGCTCGTCAGCAAAAATCGCCTGGTTCCTTTGTTGGGTAATTTCAAAAGCCGGTGCCGAGAAATTCGCACCGGCTTTTTGCTGTCTGCTCGAATCGTTGCCGACGCGCCACGTCGGCAAATCGCACCCCCCATCCAGCAGCCGAGCAATCGGCATTGAATTGACATCCAACCGAACATCGATCCGCCATCAACTTGGCGTCAACATGCATGAAATCGAAAGTGCGATGGAAAACCATCGTGCTGAAATCGAGCGGAAATACCGGGCAGGATATGTGAAGGTAGCTACCCGGCGAGCCGGGCATCTATCTTCACTTCCCCTTATTCGCACTGCGTGCTCAACGGGGCGCCTGCTCTGCGAGGCCACGCCCAAGGCCGGCCGCTGAAATTTTAGCCGCTAAAATTCGTGCGAGCGCGGCGGCGCAGAGGCCAACCCGCCAGGGGTATCGCGCCGAGCAGCGCTCGCAAAGTCGTCCTGGTCACAAAAACGGGCAGCAACGACGTCGGATCGTCGTCGGGAACGAAAGCCACCGTCGCCGATGCGCCGGGCTGGTTCGCCGTATCGCTTTGCGTCGCCATGATGACCTTCCAGGCGTTGTCGATAGCGACAGCATAAAACATTCGCGCCGTGGCCGCCGACGCCAGCCGTTCCGGTTTGTTCATAAACTGTTCCGGCGTGCTCCGGTTCTGTTCCGCTTTGTTCCGGTCTTGTTGACATTCCGTTGCGCTTTGTTGCGCCCGGCGGCCATTGCTCCCTATTTGCTTTCCGCCCGTTGCCGAATCGCTTCCTTCCTGCTTCCTGTTTGCTCACTCGGCCGCCGAGCTGAGCGATTGCACGTCTCTTTGGCGTCAAACCGGGTCGATTTACCAAGCAACCGCTATCAGCCTTCCTGGTGGAACATAAAGTGGCGCTTACGCGGGGAGTGAAATTGGCTTGTAATCCGCATGGCGGCTGGGCTGGGCCGGGACTGTCTTATGCCGACCCTGCTGCGAAGAGCCATGTCTTACGCCAGGACGCAAAAACAACGGCAAAGCCGCGCCCCTGCTGGACGAGCGCGGTTAGACAGGAAGAAGGGAGAGGATGAAGCCGGTGCGGCCGTCGTGAAGGACAGAGAGGCCGTCGCCGTTGGCGAGGGAGGTAAGCCAGGTCGAAAGCGCGAAATGCGCGCATGGCGTCAGTATCGAGCGCGGCCGGCCGCTGCACGATCCACCAGCGCAACGCCTGCATGAGCTGGCCGTGGCCGAACAGCGCGACCGACGCCACCTGCAACGCCGCCAGCCGATCCGGGGCGATTTGCACGCGTCCGACGAAGGCCGCGAACGATTCCGCGCCCGGCCCATCGACCGCCAGCGGATCGGCTGCCTGCCAGAACGCCGCCACCCACGGCCGACGCTGTTGCGCCGTGGTATGCGCGCAGCGTGCCGGCGACAGATAGGTAAATTCCTCGACAGGCCAGACCTCCACCGACACCGCCGCAAAACGCGCCACGGTCGGCGCGGCCGTCTGCCGCACGCGCAGAAAAGGCGAACACACGATCAAGTCCGGCGCATCGGCAAAGGCATCGCCGATGGCCTGCGCCTGTTCATGGCCGCGAGCGGTGAGCGGGATCGAGGCCGGATCAGCTGTTGCCGCGCCGGCATTGGCAGCGCTCTCGGCGTGGCGGATCAAGCGGACGGATAGCATGGGGAAATGGGTGTTGTTCTGAAAGGGTTATAGCTACCGCCACACGATGGCGACCCTGATGCTCGAAGGCGGGGCCGACATCCGCTTCATCCAGGTCATGCATGGGCCATGCCAAACTCTCCACCACGCAGATATACACCCAGGCCAGCATCCGCAAGTTGAAGGACATCCACACCGCCACCCATCCCGGGCGGCCCATCGTCGCGGGCGAGCAGCAGGCAGAACGCGCTGGCAGCGACAGCGAGCGCCCCGCCTTGCTGGCCTTGCTCGATGAAGAAGCCCAGGAAGAAGAGGACGACACGCCATGACACCGACCAAGCGCCCCAAGCGCACAATCACGTTACGCCTGCCCGACGAATTCCTGGACGTGTGCGAGGAAGACGGCATAGCCCCGGAAACCGTGCTGCGCGGCTTCGTCGCCAACCTGGCCGGCATCAC
>NZ_BAAIHC010000054.1:0-2559 GCF_054652575.1 Silvimonas sp. JCM 19000
CATGATGTTGGATAGAAGCCCAAGAACGGACTGGTGGGATGATTTTTTTCGAAAAAGATGGACTTTATTGACGACTCAAGAATGTGAAGTGGTACAAGACTGGCTGTTCTGGATAGCCAGCAATCCTGAGACAGCTTACTCGGACGACTCGCTCGAACGGTCTGTCGCCACGGTGAATTTATTAATCTCTCTAAAAAAAAACCACTAGCTATTTGCCAACGGAGCGTCAGACCGTATCTTGCTTCGCCGGCCAAGAATAAGAAAATGGCGCGCGCATATACCAATAGAACTCGCGCGTTCCCCTTGCTTTGTACCGCGAATGTCTCGGATTCAATCCGTTGATCTGCCATCAGAGCGATAGCCCAGCGTATGTTCCACTCACGTCAAACCTTCATGCCATGCTTTGGCTGCTTTGATCCCGTCGCGGCTCCGCTTGGGCGGAAGCAAGTTGGGGTTGAGCTTTAGCTAGTCGTATTATTTAAACGGTGGCTCGTCCTCTGTAAGTGCTGCAATGGTTGGGGTACAACGCCGGCTAACGTTACTGGGGGTAATACATGGAAATGGTAACTATATTCTTGGAACACCGCTGGTTATCTATTTACACTTTTTTGATCTTGGGGTCTTGGGGTTTACATGCACGCTTACTTAATGTTCTCAGCAAACGGCATAAGGATTTGTATTCAAATTTAAGCCCGAACATTCTTCAAGACACTGATTTCAACGGCTCGTCAGAGCGACTTAGCTCATTTATTTGGTCGTTCAAATTTCTTCGAATCAACGATCTTGAGGTAAGCATATATTGCTTACTCTTGATAATGACGACGGTTGGTGCACTTGCCGTTTTTATCGTTATGCTTTTCTGACGATAATTCATGCAGAACGCCCATCCTCTGGAGGCTGTTTGTGTTCCTGCCAAGGTCTGTTTGACTGGGCGCCTGAGATAAGGAAATTGCGCGTAGTAGTAACGGGTTCTGTGATTAGGATCCGTACTTGGGGCGGTATATCCAGAGCGATCCAATTGGGTTGGCCGGAGGCCTTAATACCTATGCATATGGTGATGGCAACCCTGTCACCGAATCCGACCCAACGGGGCTATTTGTAGCAAGCGGACTTGAGGAGGAATCCTGGGGATGCAAATAATGCTCGGGGCAAGGGGCATCGTGCTGCCATCAGAAAAAATGAAGAAAAAATTAAAAATTTAGATAAATGTGTGGGGTGCAAATAAATGAGCGATTTTAATATTGATAAATATCATGATGATTTTTACGAAATTCAACTTTCATCTGAGCCATGGAAAGTCAATAACTGGCGAGCCCAAGCGATCATTCGCAGGTGTGATTCTGCCGAAATCGTTGACAGGATTTTTGTAGTTGACGCGGATAGAAATTGCGCAGAAATGATATTGCACGAAAAAATTTCCGCACAAATTGGAGAGTATCCGCGTCCTCCTTATCAGTGGGGGCGGGTTGAAATTAGACGGCTCCTTGTTGACTATCGTAATTATAATAATAATTTAACGATGATTTTGGTGAGATTGCAGAGCGCCCTTTCTCAAGGAAAACTGAATGAGGAAATACTTCACGAATTATTTTGGGAAGCAAGAGAATATGCCGAAAAAGGCAGCGTGGCTTTTTCAGACAGGCTAAATAAACTGTCAGATTCAGAAAAAATGGAATTACTTACGTCGTCTGATGAGACTTATGCTAATTTTTCTGATCCAGCGTCTCTGGATGACCTAGATGGGCGTGACGCATTATTCGGTTTTATCGTGAATCCATCGACCAGAGTCGCCTAGGCTCATGAACTACATTTAGAAAAATGGAATTCAAGTTCAGGTAAATAAGCCGCTCAAGCCTGCATCGGCAGCGCAGGCATTCCAATTATTCCCTCGATGAAACCGAGCGGTTTCGAGCAGGAGATTTTTAATACAGGGTTGGTATCGAAAATCATATGGTACGGACACAAGAGACAATAAAAAAATATTTGATTTCGATCACTATAGCGATCATCTTTCTTGCTACATTGTCTTTTGGATATGAAATTGAAATAACGCAGCCCACTGCAGTTTTTCAGAAAGAAGACAATACCCCACTTAGTGCAAGGCCCGTTTTTTTTATGTTAAAAAAAGGGGACATGGTTGAGCTGGTAGGATGTATCGACGACGGAAGCAATGTTTTTTTTCAAGTAAAGACAAAGAATGGCAAAACCGGCTATATGTACAATTTGCAATACAAAGTAGTACGCCGGTTCATTTTTTCGATCGAAGGAATAAATAACTTATTTGCTCACCCCGTTAACAAAGCGCAATGCCACGTCATGGCCATTGAATATGCCACTAAATAACACCACATTTCAGAATCTACCGGCGAACCGCCCGAACAGGGATCGACGGCGTTTATGCAGGAAGACTCTCTTTCGGAATAGGCTAACCCTCGATATAACAATCCAAGCCAGTTTATGAGAGGCCGGGAGATGACTAAAAGAATTGAAGTAGATGAATTGATTGGAGCGGTATACCGTAGCGAGCTGGAGAAAATTGACAGCATGATTGGTGCTGGT
>NZ_BAAIHC010000055.1:0-2462 GCF_054652575.1 Silvimonas sp. JCM 19000
TGTTGATTTGCACCTAAAACTGACCCACCTGCCGTCTTAATTTGCATCTAGAACTGACCCACGTAGAACACTGTCCCGCGAGGCAACGAGCGGGAGTACTGGAGTGATCGACGTGGCTATGTTGAGTATCATCAGACGTTGGCATTTTCGAGACCGGGTTCCGTTGCGGGAGATCGCAAGACGGCTCGGTGTGTCCCGCAATACGGTCCGCCGCTACATCCGTTCAGAAGCGGTCGTTCCCGAATATCCGGAACGGCATACGCCCAGCAAACTGGATGGCCATGCTGCAAAGCTGGCGGAATGGCTCAGGACCGAAGCGCGGCGCCCGCGCAAACAACGGCGCACCCTCAAGCAGATCCACGCGGATCTCGTTACCCTGGGCTTTACGGGGTCGTATGACCGTGTTGCGGCCTTTGCCCGGCGATGGCGGCAGGAACAGTACGAACAGACAAAGACCACCGGCCGGGGCACCTTCGTCCCGTTGCGCTTCGCCGAAGGCGAGGCATTCCAGTTTGACTGGAGTGAAGACTGGGCCGTCATCAATGGCGAACGAGTGAAGCTGCAGGTGGCGCATCTGAAACTCAGTCACAGCCGGGCCTTCTTCCTGCGTGCCTATCCCATGCAAACCCACGAAATGCTGTTCGATGCCCATTACCATGCGTTCATGGCCTGGGGCGGGATTCCCCGACGCGGCATCTACGACAACATGAAGACCGCAGTGGACCGGGTGGGCCGGGGCAAAGAGCGTGACGTGAACATCCGCTTCAGCGCCATGGTCAGCCATTACCTGTTCGACGCCGAGTTCTGCAATGTGGCATCGGGCTGGGAAAAGGGCCAGATCGAGAAGAACGTCCAGGACAGCCGCCACCGCCTGTGGCAGAACGTCCCGCCCTTCAGTTCGCTGGCCGCGCTCAATGACTGGCTGGCAGACCAGTGCGTACGCCTCTGGCAACAGATCCGCCACCCGGAGCAGGACGCCACCCTCTGGGATATCTGGTCCCTGGAACGGCCGCACCTGATGCCGGTGGGGCAACCCTTCGACGGGTATGTCGAACACACCAAACGGGTATCACCGACCTGTCTGGTCAACTTCGAGCGTAACCGCTACAGCGTGCCGGCGTCGTTTGCGAACCGGCCCGTCAGCCTGCATGTTTACTCGGACCGCCTGGTGTTTGTGGCCGAAGGCCAGACCGTGGCAGAGCATGTACGCCACATTGACCGCAGGCATGCCCTGGGTCGCACCTTCTACGACTGGCGTCATTACCTGGCCGTCATCCAGCGCAAACCGGGCGCCCTGCGCAACGGCGCGCCCTTCAGCGAATTGCCGGAAGGCTTCCGGCAGCTCCAGCAGATCCTGCTCAAGCGTCCCGGCGGTGATCGGGAAATGGTCGATATCCTGGCGCTGGTGCTGATGCACGACGAGTCCGATGTGCTGACTGCAGTCGAGCTGGCTCTTGAAGCAGGTATCCCCTCCAAGCAGACCATCCTCAATATCCTGAGCCGCCTGCTCGACAACCAGCCGGTTCCGCCGGTCGAGGCACCCCAGGCGTTTGCCTTGCAGATCGAGCCACTGGCCAACGTCGACCGGTATGACAGTCTGAGGGAGAAACATCATGCAGCCTGATGCCATGATGGAGTTGCTGCGGTCTCTCAAGCTGCACGGCATGGCCCAGGCCCTGGGCGATCTGGCGGCGCAGGATTCACCCGCCTACAAGTCGGCCTCGACGGTGCTGGGTGGATTGTTGAAGGCGGAAATGGCAGAACGTGAAGTGCGGTCTCTGGCCTACCAGATGAAAGTCGCCCGGTTCCCGGCCTATCGGGACCTGAACGGCTTTGACTTCTCGGTGGCCGAAGCGGATGAAGCGCTGGTCAAGCGGCTGCACCGCTGCGAGTTCATCAACTCGGCCCAGAACATCGTACTGGTGGGTGGGCCGGGTACCGGCAAAACGCATCTGGCAACGGCCATTGGTGTACAGGGCATCGAACATCACCACCATCGCGTCCGCTTCTTCTCGACCATCGAACTGGTGAATACGCTGGAGCAGGAAAAGGCCATGGGCAAGCCCGGACAACTGGCCATGCGCCTGATGTATGTCGACCTCGTGATCCTGGATGAGCTGGGCTATCTGCCCTTCAGCCAGAACGGTGGGGCATTGCTCTTCCATCTACTAAGCAAGCTGTATGAGCGCACCAGCGTCATCATCACCACCAACCTCAGCTTCTCGGAATGGGCCAGCGTGTTCGGTGATGCGAAGATGACGACGGCACTGCTGGACCGGCTCACCCACCATTGCCACATTGTTGAAACCGGGAACGACAGCTACCGTTTCAAGAACAGCACCTATCAACCGGCGAAGGAGAAAAAGGCATCCAGGCAGTCCCAACCGGCCCCCTGAAAAGGGTCCATGAGGTGGGTCAGAATTCGATGCAAAAGATGGGTCAATGTTCAGTGCAAATTAACA
>NZ_BAAIHC010000056.1:0-1928 GCF_054652575.1 Silvimonas sp. JCM 19000
GCGCAGCCAAACGGCATTCCGACGCATCCAATTACTTTTACGAAATTGCCACTTCTCGGCTTTGCTGCAAATGCACGTCATCAACCCGGAATTACACGGGGCTAACACCGAGTTATTGGCAGATCGATATTCAATTTGTTCTAATCGATGCCAATTGCTCGACGGAGTGGTGGTCGCGATGATTTAACGTGACGGCATTTTTTCGGTAAATGGAAGCATGGTGGCCATCACGAAGTTCGTGTGGGATGCGACCAGGAAGCGGGAGATTGATGGGTTGCGGCTTGTAAAAAACCAGTGCGGATCACTCCGGCACCGGCTTGGTTTTAGCTCCAGTCTGACGCCACCTTAAGAGTCAATCGACTGAATGGAGTAATTCTTCATCAAGGCATTAAGGAAATCACGACCAAAACTTTCAACCAAGCCGATATCGCGCTCCCCTTTTGCAGATAGCCAGTGCGCAATTTGTTCACAATCGAAAAAACAGTCCTCTATAACCGTCGCGATACTCCGCAAGTCTTGACCGCCGTCAAAAGCAAAGACACCAACATCAATTGGCCGATTTTGATACACAGCCCATTTTCCGGTCGCATCCACAAGAACTAGTCCGCTGCAATCGCCTGAGTTGCGCATTGCTTTGCTAATTTTGCTTACCTCTACAGGCCAAGCATCGTCCGAACTCAAACACCCCAACAACTCTCTGTTTGAGCTAGTAAATACCTTGACCTTGGATTCCACGCCAAAGCAAGTTCTGACGATCAACTGAATGGCCAAGATCAGAGCACCTGAGGAGCCAATATCGGCATCAAAGAACAAATAATTACCAAATCTCCGAGAAAATACATGCTGGGGAATGTCTGCTCCAGCAACAATCACACCCGGCGCTTCAGTGCCCGACTGAATGTCTTTATTGACTTGCATATCACTCCCCCTGGAATCTCAACTTAGTAATGATCTGATCCTTCACAGAGACCGACGCCGAGGGAACGCCATATGCTGCGCCTACCACGCCCCACCAGTAGACTGGGGATAAAATCTATAAACTTTATCGCCATTAGTCATGATGGTAACAGTGCCATCCTTTGAAAGCGTCTTGGAATACCCATTTGCAGCCAGATTGTCTATAGCCTCGGATTGCGTCAAATGGACGTTTATCTGATGTGCGCTATTTTTGGTCGCTTTGACGCCAAACGATATTTCAGTGACAGCACTCTCTGCTGTCTTTGCCGCCAAACCGACTTTTGATGCTTTATACGCCAGTTTCAATATGCCCGCATCTGCTGTCATTCCCAGCGCAGAGAATCCGAGATTCATTTTCGCTTCATGGATGTCGCCTTGCGCCCAATAGACCCCGGCATCTGCAAGAGTAAACGCGGAGCCCAAAAAACGAAGGTGCGAAAGCGCCGACTGTTAATACTCTGTGTATGTACGTAGTTGTCGTCGAGCCTTCTCCCGTACCAGCATTGCTTCCCACTTCGACAACTGGACCGGCCGTAACAATTCCTTTAGTCGTCTTTTCCTGCACGCCCCCAGCCACCTTCGAGGGGGCAAGCAATATATTGAAATCATCCTTAGATGACGATTGGCCAGCAGCACCCGCTCCGGTTGAACAGGTCAGCCCGTTTGCGAAGTTCTGGCCGAACAATGTATTCAATGCGGCATTCGCCTGCTCTGCGGCTATCGCACTCCTGAAGCCGCCGCTCTGAAACGCGTAACTGCCTCCCATACCCTGAAAGAAATTGTCCGCAGCCGATTGTGTATCAAATCCGATGTTCGAGCCGGTCGCGTAAAACTCGTAGCCCGTCGGATCCGTCCAGCTCATCGGGTTGTTGAGCACATAGCTATACCGGTTCGTATTCTGCAGGTTGGTGATATCCGTAACATCCGGATCAGCCTGCAGCATCCGCGATACATTCGGGTCGTAGATCCGC
>NZ_BAAIHC010000057.1:0-1781 GCF_054652575.1 Silvimonas sp. JCM 19000
TCAGATCTGGGCAGATCATGTTTCGTCGCATCCACACCTGAACAGCACGGTTCAGGTTATAGGATCAAGCCTCACGGGCAATTAGTATCGGTTAGCTTAACGCATTACTGCGCTTCCACACCCGACCTATCAACGTTGTGGTCTCCAACGACCCTTCAGGGTAATCAAGTTACCAGGGAAGTCTCATCTTGAGGCGAGTTTCGCGCTTAGATGCTTTCAGCGCTTATCTCTTCCGCATTTAGCTACCCGGCGATACCACTGGCGTGATAACCGGTACACCAGAGATGCGTCCACTCCGGTCCTCTCGTACTAGGAGCAGCCCCCCTCAAACTTCCAACGCCCACTGCAGATAGGGACCAAACTGTCTCACGACGTTTTGAACCCAGCTCACGTACCACTTTAAATGGCGAACAGCCATACCCTTGGGACCGGCTACAGCCCCAGGATGTGATGAGCCGACATCGAGGTGCCAAACTCCGCCGTCGATGTGAACTCTTGGGCGGAATCAGCCTGTTATCCCCGGAGTACCTTTTATCCGTTGAGCGATGGCCCTTCCATTCAGAACCACCGGATCACTATGTCCTGCTTTCGCACCTGCTCGACTTGTCAGTCTCGCAGTCAAGCCACCTTGTGCCATTACACTATCAGTACGATGTCCGACCGTACCTAGGTGACCTTCGAGCTCCTCCGTTACACTTTGGGAGGAGACCGCCCCAGTCAAACTGCCTACCATGCACGGTCCCCGATCCGGATCACGGACCAAGGTTAGAACCTCAAAGGGGTCAGGGTGGTATTTCAAGGACGGCTCCACGTGAACTAGCGTCCACGCTTCAAAGCCTCCCACCTATCCTACACAAACCACTTCAAAGTCCAATGCAAAGCTACAGTAAAGGTTCACGGGGTCTTTCCGTCTAGCAGCGGGGAGATTGCATCTTCACAAACATTTCAACTTCGCTGAGTCTCAGGAGGAGACAGTGTGGCCATCGTTACGCCATTCGTGCGGGTCGGAACTTACCCGACAAGGAATTTCGCTACCTTAGGACCGTTATAGTTACGGCCGCCGTTTACCGGGGCTTCGATCAAGAGCTTGCACCCCATCACTTAACCTTCCGGCACCGGGCAGGCGTCACACCCTATACGTCGACTTTCGTCTTGGCAGAGTGCTGTGTTTTTGATAAACAGTCGCAGCCACCTTTTCACTGCAACCCCTTCACGCTCCACGAGTAAATCGCTTCACGCTAACGGGGCACACCTTCTCCCGAAGTTACGGTGTCAATTTGCCGAGTTCCTTCTCCTGAGTTCTCTCAAGCGCCTTGGAATTCTCATCCTGCCCACCAGTGTCGGTTTGCGGTACGGTCAATTCTTGGCTGAAGCTTAGTGGCTTTTCCTGGAAGCATGGGATCAATCACTTCGGCTGCAATGCAGCACCGTCGTCACGCCTCAGTGTTAACAGGAGACCGGATTTGCCTGATCTCCCCACCTGCACGCTTGAACCGGGACTTCCAACACCCGGCTGACCTACCCTTCTCCGTCCCCACATCGCACCAAGAACCGGTACAGGAATATTAACCTGTTTCCCATCGACTACGCTTTTCAGCCTCGCCTTAGGGGCCGACTCACCCTGCGCCGATGAACGTTGCGCAGGAAACCTTGGGCTTTCGGCGAACGGGCTTTTCACCCGTTTTAACGCTACTCATGTCAGCATTCGCACTTCCGATACCTCCAGCAGCCTTTACAAGCCACCTTCACAGGCTTACGGAACGCTCCCCTACCATGTGCAC
>NZ_BAAIHC010000058.1:0-1346 GCF_054652575.1 Silvimonas sp. JCM 19000
TGCACATCCGCGTCTTCGGTTCATGATTTGAGCCCCGTTACATCTTCCGCGCAGGACGACTCGACCAGTGAGCTATTACGCTTTCTTTAAATGATGGCTGCTTCTAAGCCAACATCCTGGCTGTCTGTGCCTTCCCACCTCGTTTTCCACTTAATCATGCATTTGGGACCTTAGACGGCGGTCTGGGTTGTTTCCCTCTTGACACCGGACGTTAGCACCCGATGTCTGTCTCCCGAGCTGATACTTTGCGGTATTCAGAGTTTGCCATGGTTTGGTAAGTCGCGATGACCCCCTAGCCATAACAGTGCTTTACCCCCGCAAGTAATACTCGAGGCACTACCTAAATAGTTTTCGGGGAGAACCAGCTATTTCCGGGTTTGTTTAGCCTTTCACCCCTATCCACAGCTCATCCCCTGGTTTTGCAACACCAGTGGGTTCGGACCTCCAGTGCGTGTTACCGCACCTTCATCCTGGCCATGGATAGATCACCCGGTTTCGGGTCTACGCCCAGCAACTAAGCGCCCTGTTCGGACTCGGTTTCCCTACGCCTCCCCTATACGGTTAAGCTTGCTACTGAACGTAAGTCGCTGACCCATTATACAAAAGGTACGCAGTCACCCCATTTTCAGAGGCTCCCACTGTTTGTATGCATCCGGTTTCAGGTTCTGTTTCACTCCCCTCCCGGGGTTCTTTTCGCCTTTCCCTCACGGTACTGGTTCACTATCGGTCGATCACGAGTATTTAGCCTTGGAGGATGGTCCCCCCGTCTTCGGACAGGATTTCTCGTGTCCCGCCTTACTTGTCGCATGCTCAGTACCACAGATGTCTTTTCGTGTACGGGGCTATCACCCTCTGTCGCCAGCCTTTCCAGACTGTTCCACTAAGACTTCTGCTATCACATGCAGGCTCTTCCGGTTTCGCTCGCCACTACTTCCGGAATCTCGGTTGATTTCTTTTCCTCGGGGTACTTAGATGTTTCAGTTCTCCCGGTTCGCTTCGCATGACCTATGTATTCAGTCATGGATACCTCAAAAGAGGTGGGTTTCCCCATTCGGACATCGACGGATCAAAGCTCGTTTGCCAGCTCCCCGTCGCTTTTCGCAGGCTACCGCGTCCTTCATCGCCTGTGATCGCCAAGGCATCCACCAGATGCACTTATTCGCTTGATCCTATAACCTCAACCGCGACATTCATCACGACTGGATCATAGTGTTTGCGTCCTTCATGCTGCGCCGAGCAGCAATCCGGTTACGATTACAATCTACCCAATTTTTAAAACAACTAAAATTTGAGTCTTGCTTCTTCCACTTTGTTAAAGATCAGATACGGCAGGTTTTAATCAAAAA
>NZ_BAAIHC010000059.1:0-1151 GCF_054652575.1 Silvimonas sp. JCM 19000
AAAATCCGTGCTTGGGCCTGCACGCCTTTACCAGAAAAAGCGCATTGGGGATCTCTGCCTGTACAATTTGAACCAGCGCCTGGGCATGGGCCCGGGGGCAGTATCGGTGCTGGGGTTGAGGGCTTGGTGTACGGCAGGATGCGGTAGGGTGCTCTGTTGCGGCAAAGGAAACAACGACTCTCTATCGGGCAGTCACGCAAGGTGAGCTGAAGCAAATTCAGGCTACTGGCAAGTTTGAGGCTGGCGCGAATTCTCTGGGTGGTAAGTGGTTTGCTGAAACCTCAGAGCACGCAGAGCAATGGGGCAATGTGATGAACGGCCCCGGCAACTCGACAATCTTGCACGTGGAAATGCCAACTGCTCAAGCCAGCCAGCTCATGCGGCTAGATCGGTTGGATGACATTGGCCCAGCACGTTACGGCGAACTAGACCAGTTGTTAGGAGTGACCATCAAATGTTAGCTGCTGATTACTGGCGAGGAGTCTTGGTAATGGCCGAGTCTGTTAAGGTGCGCGTGCAGTGGTCACCGGAGAAGTTGGCGAATTTGCCGTCATCCAATACTTATTCCACTGTGGCAAAGTTTTCTGAAGATGCTGCGACGTGGCCTAGTGAGGCATGGAGTGTGGTATTGGAATTCGATTCTCCGGTCGTTGCGCATGCTGCTTCGTTCAATGCAACGGCTCGATTCCTTATGCCAACGGCGCCGATTGAGAGATTGAAGCCAGGCTGTATTTTTGAGCTATACGAAGGCTTCAAACGTACAGCTACCGTCAACGTGCTTTAAGCATTGATCACTTTAGGAGACGACTTCCCGTCTTCGCTCATTTCATCAAGCCGGTGCCGAGAAATCCGCACCGGCTTTTTGCTGCCTGCTCGAATCGTTGCCGACGCGCCACGTCGGTAAATCCCCATCGTCGTGGGCGAGCAGCAGGGAGGACACGCCGGCAGCGGCAGCGACAGCGAGCGCGCCGCCTTGCTGGCCTTGCTCGATGAAGAAGCCCAGGAAGAAGAGGACGACACGCCATGAGCAAACGCCCCAAGCGCACAATCACGTTACGCCTGCCCGACGAATTCCTGGACGTGTGCGAGGAAGACGGCATAGCCCCGGAAACCCTGCTGCGCGGCTTCGTCGCCGACTTGGCCGGCATCAT
>NZ_BAAIHC010000061.1:0-909 GCF_054652575.1 Silvimonas sp. JCM 19000
GAGAAAATGGCGACGAAAAACCTAGTTGCCCACCTGTTCGAGAGCTACTGGCGAGACGCCAAGAAAAGTCCTTTATGGGCCGTTATGCATGGGCTGTAGGGCTGGCGTGGCTTTCTGCAGTAAACGCAAACGTGCATTGCATGGGGTGCAAAAGCATGGCTCGGATGTTACTTAGACACGATAACTACGACAGAGATATTTGCGGTTGGAAGCGCACTTGTTTTACCGCGTGCGTACGCTAGTTTTATATCAGTGCCTCACCGTCCGAGGTGCTTTCGCCCGCCGATTTGAGAGCTCAATCGGCGGGTTTGTTTTTCTTCCGAAAGCAGTTTTTGATACGCTCAGCTGTAGTCTGGGACTGCTCCCCCAACTTGATACGAACACCATCAACGATCCGGGTGGTGCGGCCGTATATTTCTTTCCCGCGCGAGCTCCCCGATCGGCCCTAGTTCTTCTGCCTGGCCGCTGATGATAGCCACCAGATCGTCGTTGCAAGCGTCTTCAAAATACCAGGGATTATCGTTCCATACGTCACCCTTGGCCTGCGCTGCGCACTGGAAGCCATGTCGCCACGCCTGCGTCAGCATCAACAAGATATCGCTCTCAGTAAAGTCACCCACGGTAGCCCTCGTATGTGCTTAATAGTTTTCCTGGCCGGGTTGTAGTCGCCGCAGCAACTCCCGGTCGTTTGGTTCTGTGTTGTTTACCCGGAACGACACCCGGTAGTGCACAAGGTCCGGCTTGTAGCGACCATCGAGTAGTAGCGCCATGGCTTGATCCGGTGAAATGGAATTGGATGCCCAGTTGCTGGCTGCGTTCCGTGTTAGCAGGATGGGCGAACGGCCGCTGCCGTCGACCACACAACGGCTTTTATCGTCCGTTATGACAACAACTTGAGATTGTTTCCCG
>NZ_BAAIHC010000062.1:0-908 GCF_054652575.1 Silvimonas sp. JCM 19000
TGGGAAACAATCTCAAGTTGTTGTCATAACGGACGATAAAAGTCGTTGTGTGGTCGACGGCAGCGGCCGTTCGCCCATCCTGCTAACACGGAACGCAGCCAGCAACTGGGCATCCAATTCCGTTTCACCGGATCAAGCCATGGCGCTGCTACTCAATGGTCGCTACAAGCCGGACCTTGTGCACTACCGGGTGTCGTTCCGGGTAAACAACACAGAACCAAACGACCGGGAGTTGCTGCGGCGACTACAACCCGGCCAGGAAAACTATTAAGCGCATACGAGGGCTACCGTGGGTGACTTTACCGAGAGCGATATCTTGTTGATGCTGACACAGGCGTGGCGACACGGCTTCCAGTGCGCAGCGCAGGCCAAGGGTGACGTATGGAACGATAATCCCTGGTATTTTGAAGACGCTTGCAACGACGATCTGGTGGCTATCATCAGCGGCCGGGCAGAAGAGCTAGGGCCGATCGGGGAGCTCGCGCGGGAAAGAAATATACGGCCGAACCACCCGGATCGTTGATGTGTGCGCATCGAGTTGGGGAGCAGTCCCAGGCTGCAGCTGAACGTATCAAAGCTGCTTTCGGAGGAAAAAACAAACCCGCCGATTGAGCTCTCAAATCGGCGGGCGAAAGCACCTCGGACGGTGAGGCACTGATATATAACTAGCGTACGCACGCGGTAAAACAAGTGCGCTTCCAACCGCAAATATTTCTGTCGTAGTTATCGTGTCTAAGTAACATCCGAGCCGTGCTTTTGCACCCCATGCAATGCACGTTTGCGGTTACTGCAGAAAGCCACGCCAGCCCTATACCCCATGCATAACGGCCCATAAAGGACGTTTCTTGGCGTCTCGCCATTAGCTCTCGAACAGGTGGGCAACAAGGTTTTTCGTCGCCATTTTCTCA
>NZ_BAAIHC010000063.1:0-891 GCF_054652575.1 Silvimonas sp. JCM 19000
CAGGTCAACAGCCGAAACGGACCGTCTGTTACTTCGGCATGTCAGCTGCCGCTCCGCGGAACTTCGGTCGGACGGAGCCCCAAAAAACGGGTCTCCTTCCCCTCCCTCGACAGGTAATGGCTGCTGTTTGCCAGGCTTGCTGCCTCGTTCCTTTGGAACATCGGGTGGGCGTGGATGCGACGGGTGACAATGAATATCGGCACCTCCCGCTTAACGCATCCGCTCCGCATAGCCACCGCCGTCTAATTTGCCACCGTTCCCGCCACGAACCGCCAACCTCTCATAGGGTGGGTCAAGACCCACCACCCAAAGCCACCAGCAAGAACGATCACTCCAATCAGTCGCCAATTCACTACCGCTCAAACCCGAAGGGGTCTTGTCCTCGCTGGCGGGGACAACGCACATTTCCCGATTACGCCATGCCCGTCATTCCTTGCCGCCTTCCGGATTTCACGCACTTGATCACCTCGGTGGCATAACCAAAATGTGCGTTGTCCCCGCAAGCGAGGACAAGACCCTGCGGGTAACGCACCCTACGTGTGCAGGCCGTGGTGGGCGCGTTGCGTGTTTTTGCTAGCGGCTTTGGGTGGTGGGTCTAGACCCACCCTATGAGACGCTAGTGGTTCGTGGCGGGAACGGTGACAAGTCAGACGGCGGTGGCAGTGCGGAGCGGATGCGTTAAGCGGGCGATGCCGATGTTCACTGTCACCCGTCGCAACCACGCCCACCCGATGTTGCGCAGCAACGAGGCAGCAAGCCTGGCAAACAGCAGACATTACCTGTCGAGGGAGGGGAAGGAGACCCGTTTTTTTGGGGCTCCGTCCGACCGAAGTTCCGCGGAGCGGCAGCTGAGAAATGGAAGTCCCAGACGGTCCGTTTCGGTTTTTGACT
>NZ_BAAIHC010000064.1:0-878 GCF_054652575.1 Silvimonas sp. JCM 19000
AAGAAAAGTAAGCAAAAGAAAGGCGACCCCACTCGCGAATCCTTCGCTCGCCAGGGGGCCCGGTAGGTCAAAAACCGAAACGGACCGTCTGTTACTTCAATGGCCCAGCTGCCGCTCCGCGGACGCGACACTCAGTCGGAGCCCCTCGGGTCTCCTACCTTCGCGCGCTCAGGAGATGGCGCTGGTGTGCCGGGCTTGCTGCCTCGTTGCCTTTGGCAACATCGGGTGGGCGTGGTGGCTGAGCCGTGACAGTGAATGACTAGTGCGCACGCTTAACGCTTTGTGCATAGGGTGGGTCTGGACCCACCACCCAAAGTGGCAAGCAAGAACAACTGGGCCAACCGCCCGCAAATTTACCTCCTCGCGGAGGCTTGCAAGAACAATCGGGCCGAATTACCCACATGCGTGCCTTCCCGCCGAGGCATGCAAGAAACGTAGGGTGCGTTACCCGCAGGGCAACGCACATTTTGGTTATGCCACCGAAGCTTTGAGAGACGCGGAATCGGGATGGCGGCAAGGGATGACGAGCATGGCGTACTCGGGGAAATGTGCGTTGCCCTACGGGTAACGCACCCTACGCGTGCTTGGGAACTGTGGTGAATGGGTGGGTTGAGTTGCGCATTCTTGCTTGCGGCTTTGGGTGGTGGGTCTTAACCCACCCTATGAGACGTTGGCGGTCTTGGCGGGAATGGTGACAAGTTAGACGGCGGTGGCCGTGCGAGGTGGGTGCGTTAAGCGGGCGATGCCAATGTTCACTGTCACACGTCGTATCCACGCCCACCCGATGTTGCGTAGCAACGAGGCAATCCCGGCGTCCCGACAGCAGCCATTACCTGTCGAGGGAGGGGAAGGAGACCGGTAGTTCGGGCTCCGTCCGA
>NZ_BAAIHC010000065.1:0-760 GCF_054652575.1 Silvimonas sp. JCM 19000
TCGGACGGAGCCCATAAAGCCGGTCTCCTTCCCCTCCCTCGACAGGTAATGGCTGCTGTTTGCCAGGCGTGCTGCCTCGTTGCTACGCAACATCGGGTGGGCGTGGTGGCGACGGGTAACAATGAACATCCGCACCGCGTGCTTCGCTCGCATCCCGCATGGCCACTGCCGTCTAATTTGTCACCGTTCCCGCTACGAACCGCAAACCTCTCATAGGGTGGGTCAAGACCCACCACCCAAAGCCGCTAGCAAAAACACGCAACGCGTCCACCACGGCCTGCACACGTAGGGTGCGTTACCCGAAGGGGTCTTGTCCTCGCTTGCGGGGACAACGCACATTTTGGTTATGCCACCGAGGTGATCAAGTGCGTGAAATCCGGAAGGCGGCAAGGAATGATGGGCATGGCGTACTCGGGAAAATGTGCGTTGTCCCCGCAAGCGAGGACAAGACCCTACGGGTAACGCACCCTACGCGTGCTTGTGAGCTGTGGATGGGTGGGTGTGTTAAGGCGAATATTCTTGCGTCCGGCTTTGTGTGGTGGGTCTTGACCCACCCTATGAAACGCCGGCAGTTCGTGGCGGGAACGGTGACAAATTAGATGGCGGTGGCCATGCGGAGCGGATGCGTTAAGCGGGCGGCACAGATATTCATTGTTACCCGTCGCATCCACGCCCACCCGATGTTGCGAAGCAACGAGGCAGCAAGCCTGGCAGACAGCAGCCATTACCTGTCGAGGGAGGGGAAGGAGACCGGTAGTTC
>NZ_BAAIHC010000066.1:0-753 GCF_054652575.1 Silvimonas sp. JCM 19000
GGTCAAAAACCGAAACGGACCGTCTTGCACTCACATGGCTCAGCTGCCGCTCCGCGGAACTTCGGTCGGACGGAGCCCATAAAGCCGGTCTCCTTCCCCTCCCTCGACAGGTAATGGCAGCTGTTGGCCTGGCTTGCGGCCTCGTTGCTGCGCAACATCGGGTGGGCGTGGTGGCGACGGGTAACAATGAACATCCGCACCGCGTGCTTCGCTCCCATCCCGCATGGCCACCGCCGTCTGATTTGTCACCGCTCCCGCCACGAACCACCAACGTCTCATAGGGTGGGTCAAGACCCACCAACCAAAGTAGCAAGCAAAAACGCCCGAGCCCAATATTTGCCTTCCCGCATCGACATGACGAACAACGGTGCGAAACGCCCGCATGCTTGTCTTCCCACGTGGACGTGCAAGAAAGTAGGGTGCGTTACCCGTAGGACAACGCACATTTTGGTTATGCCACCGAAGTTGTGAAAGACGAGAAATCGGGATGGCGGCAAGGAATGATGGGCATGGCGTATTCGGGGAAAAGTGCGTTGCCCCCGCAAGCGAGGACAAGACCCCCGACGTGTGCTTGCGAGCTGGGGTGAATTAGTGAGTTGAGTTGAGCATTCTTGCTTGCGGCTTTGGGTGGTGGGTCTTGACCCACCCTATGAGACGTTAGTGGCTTGTGATGGTGACAAATCAGACGGCAGTGGCCGTGCGGAATGGAAGCGTTAAGCGGGCGGCACAGATATTCATTGTTACCCGTCGCAT
>NZ_BAAIHC010000067.1:0-697 GCF_054652575.1 Silvimonas sp. JCM 19000
GAACTACCGGTCTCCTTCCCCTCCCTCGACAGGTAATGTCCGCTGTCGGCCTGGCGTGCTGCCTCGTTGCTGCGCAACATCGGGTGGGCGTGGTTGCGACGGGTGACAGTGAACATCCGCATCGCTTGCTTAACGCATTTATTCCGCATGGCCACCGCCGTCTGATTTGTCACCGTTGCCTCCACGAACCCCCAACGTTTCATAGGGTGGGTCAAGACCCACCACCCAAAGTGGCAAGCAAGAACAACAGCGCCGAATCACACGCATGTTTGCGTCCCTCACGGAGGCATGCAAAACGTAGGGTGCGTTACCCCATCGGGGCAACGCACATTTTGGTTATGCCACCGAGGTGATCAAGTGCGTGGAATCCGGAAGGCGGCAAGGAATGACGGGCATGGCGTAATCGGGAAATGTGCGTTGTCCCCGCCAGCGAGGACAAGACCCCTTCGGGGTTCGAGCGGTAGTGAATTGGCGACTGATTGGAGTGATTGTTCTTGCGGGTGGCTTTGGGTGGTGGGTCTAGACCCACCGTATGAGAGGTTGGCGGTTCGTGGAGGCAACGGTGACAAATCAGACGGCGGTGGCCATGCGGGATGCGAGCGAAGCACGCGGTGCGGATGTTCATTGTTACCCGTCGCATCCACGCCCACCCGATGTTGCCGTAGGCAACGAGGCAGCAAGCCTGGCAAACAGCAGC
>NZ_BAAIHC010000068.1:0-673 GCF_054652575.1 Silvimonas sp. JCM 19000
CGGCGGTGGCGCGGGTAGCGGCGTAATGACTGGCGCCTCTGCGGCCTGATTGGTCGAGTCTTGCAACGGAATGACCTGGGCTGCGCCATCCAAGCCGATTTGCGGGTTAGCCGTCGGCGCCGCATTAGCTGCGGGCGTCGGTAAACCACCGTTGGAATTGACGATGTTGACCACTGAACCAGAGCGCAAACGCAGCGGCTGCGGTGTCAGAGCGCCCTCAGTACCGCTATCAAACTGCGTGATATACGAGCTTGGCAGCGGCAGATTTCGCACCACGTGCGGGGTAATCAGCAGCACCAGTTCGGTTTTGCCTTTGGAGGTCGATTTGCTGCCAAAAATCCGATCCAGCACCGGCACTTCGCCCAAACCCGGAATGGCGCTACCGCTGATTTGATCATTGCGGCTTAATAGCCCGCCCAGGACCTGGGTTTCGCTATCACGGGAGGCCATCACGGTTTCGGCATGCCGGGTGCCGACTTGATAAACCCGCAAGCCGGTTTGCGTAGTGATGGTGTCGACGATATTGGAGACTTCCAGCGTCACTTTCATGCTGATATCGCCATCAATTGAAATCGTCGGTTCCACATTCAGCGTTAAACCCACATCCTGATAATTGACGTTTTCGCTGGTCACGCCGTTAGAGGTGGTATTGGTAATCACCGGCAAGCGATCA
>NZ_BAAIHC010000069.1:0-591 GCF_054652575.1 Silvimonas sp. JCM 19000
GAAGAAGTAACCAAAAGAAAGGCGACCCCACTCGCGAATCCTTCGCTCGCCAGGGGGCCCGCAGGTCAAAAACCGAAACGGACCGTCTGGGACTTCCATTTCTCAGCTGCCGCTCCGCGGAACTTCGGTCGGACGGAGCCCCAAAAAACGGGTCTCCTTCCCCTCCCTCGACAGGTAATGTCCGCTGTCTGCAAGGCTTGCTGCCTCGTTGCTGCGCAACATCGGGTGGGCGTGGTTGCGACGGGTGACAGTGAACAATGGCATCGCCCGCTTAACGCATCCATTCCGCACGGCCACCGCCGTCTGATTTGTCACCATCACCTCAACAAACCGCCTGCGTCTCATAGGGTGGGTCAAGACCCACCACCCAAAGCCGCACGCAAGAAGGCTCACTTCAATCACTCGCCAATTCAGTACCGCTCCTACGTTTTGCATGCCTCCGCGAGGAGGCAAACATGCGCGTGATTCGGCGCTGTTGCTCTTGCTTGCCACTTTGGGCGGTGGGTCCAGACCCACCCTATGAGGCGTTGGTGGTTCGTGGCGGCAACGGTGACAAATCAGACGGCGGTGGCCGTGCGGAATGGATGCGTA
>NZ_BAAIHC010000070.1:0-591 GCF_054652575.1 Silvimonas sp. JCM 19000
GGACCCCGCCCGTGCGGCTGATTTCACCTTGAATGAGGGAAAACTGGATTTAAGTCTCGTAAATGCGGGTAGACCCTTTTGCGGCGCGCGGAATCCCTTAAAGGCATTGATTTACCAGCCTCTAATTTACATCGATCAATGTTTTTTTATTGCGAATTACCAGGACGGGTGGAATAGCATGGTCTATCAGCTGTCCAAGAGATTCGACCTGCGTTGCATAAGTATTTCCACCAGTGCTAATGATGATGAATATCCGATTAACTCGATCCGTGTCTACCAAGGTGGAGTTACCAGACGTTTAGTTCGAGCTTTCAAAGATGGCGACCGATGGGATTTTTTCGAGAAGGGCGATCCTATGCCGTTTGAGCAAGTGGAGAACTATAAGAAAAGGCGAATTCGGGATCGATTGGATCGTGAGAAGCTGCTCATGAGCTTGGAAAGGGCAGGACTGGATTTGAAAAACCCTGGCGCGTGGGTCACGAATCAAGACGCGTTATATATCAATGAATGCAGAACCCCTGGCGGCTGATATGGAAGAGGAACGTAACCATTATCTCTTTTCAGGACGGGCACGATGAACAAATCTCAAAC
>NZ_BAAIHC010000071.1:0-589 GCF_054652575.1 Silvimonas sp. JCM 19000
GAGTGCCTTCGGGAGCCGTAACACAGGTGCTGCATGGCTGTCGTCAGCTCGTGTCGTGAGATGTTGGGTTAAGTCCCGCAACGAGCGCAACCCTTGCCATTAGTTGCCAGCATTCAGTTGGGCACTTTAATGGGACTGCCGGTGACAAACCGGAGGAAGGTGGGGATGACGTCAAGTCCTCATGGCCCTTATGACCAGGGCTTCACACGTCATACAATGGTCGGTACAGAGGGCAGCCAACCCGCGAGGGGGAGCCAATCCTTTAAAACCGATCGTAGTCCGGATTGCACTCTGCAACTCGAGTGCATGAAGTCGGAATCGCTAGTAATCGCGGATCAGCATGTCGCGGTGAATACGTTCCCGGGCCTTGTACACACCGCCCGTCACACCATGGGAGTGGGTTCTACCAGAAGTGGCCAGACTAACCTTCGGGGGGTCGGTTACCACGGTAGGATTCATGACTGGGGTGAAGTCGTAACAAGGTAGCCGTAGGGGAACCTGCGGCTGGATCACCTCCTTTCAAGAGAAGGTCGATTCCAAGTACTCACACTCATCGGCTGTAGGTTAGAGATACGGAGCACTGTGCAAG
>NZ_BAAIHC010000072.1:0-561 GCF_054652575.1 Silvimonas sp. JCM 19000
CCCGCTGTTGGCCTGGCGTGCTGCCTCGTTGCTGCGCAACATCGGGTGGGCGTGGTGGCGATGGGTAACAGTGAACATCGGCACCGCTCGCTTAACGCATCCATTCCACACGGCCACCGCCTTCTAATTTGTCACCATCACCTCAACAAACCACCTGCATCTCATAGGGTGGGTCGAGACCCACCACCCAAAGCCACCAGCAAGAACGATCACTCCAACCAGTCGCCAATCCACTACCGCTCGAAAGCACCCTACGTTTTGCAAGCCTCCGTGAAGAGGCAAACATGCGGGCGATTCGGCCCGGTTGTTCTGGTTGCCACTTTGGGTGGTGGGTCTTGACCCACCCTATGCCCAAAGCGTTAAGCATGTGCACTAGTCATTCACTGTCACGGCCCAGCATCCACGCCCACCCGATGTTGCGTAGCAACGAGGCAGCGGCGCTAGCAAACCAGCGCCATTTCCTGAGCGCGCGAAGGTAGGAGACCCGGAGGGGCTCCGACTGAGCGTCGCGTCCGCGGAGCGGCAGCTGGGCCATCGAAGTAACAGACGGTCCGTTTCGGT
>NZ_BAAIHC010000073.1:0-385 GCF_054652575.1 Silvimonas sp. JCM 19000
CTTATTTCACAATCTTGGCAACAACGCCGGCGCCAACGGTACGGCCACCTTCGCGGATAGCGAAGCGCAGACCTTGTTCCATGGCGATCGGAGCGATCAGGGCAACAGTGATGGTTACGTTGTCGCCCGGCATGACCATTTCAGTACCTTCCGGCAGGCTGATCGCGCCAGTCACGTCGGTGGTACGGAAGTAGAACTGCGGACGGTAGTTGCTGAAGAACGGGGTGTGACGACCACCTTCGTCTTTCGACAACACGTAGATCTCAGCGGTGAAGTCGGTATGCGGGGTGATCGAGCCCGGCTTGGCCAGAACCTGACCGCGCTGAACTTCTTCACGCTTGGTACCGCGCAGCAGCGCGCCGATGTTGTCGCCAGCTTGACCTTG
>NZ_BAAIHC010000074.1:0-380 GCF_054652575.1 Silvimonas sp. JCM 19000
AAGCTGATGCAGGACGAACTGCGGGCCAGCCCGGACGACATCAAGCTGCGCGCCACCTTTGAGCGCCAGCGCCAGTTCTATGTGCAGAACCTGATCAAGCAAGGCGAAGCCGCGCGCGCCACCGGCGATAGCGCCACGGCGCTGGCGTCGTTCCAGCATGTATTGCAATGGGACAGCGGCAATCTGCGCGCCAAAGAAGTGGTCAACAATATCGAAATGGATTTGCGCCACGCCTCGATGCTCAAATACGTCGGCACCATCAAGACCGAGCATCCTGAAGACGCCATGACCGTGGTCGAGCAAGTCTTGCAGGACAATCCGCGCAATCTGCAGGCGCGGCGGCTGAAGGATGAAATCCAGACGCGGCTGAATCGCAGCAC
>NZ_BAAIHC010000075.1:0-332 GCF_054652575.1 Silvimonas sp. JCM 19000
GAAGCGATCGGCATGCTGGCCAGCACCGGCGCCGTGCCGACCCTGACCGCTGGGGCGCTGACGGTGCCTTCGATCAGCAGCATTGCGCTGAACAAGGTCGAGTACTGGCACAAGGACTTCCAGGGTTCGATTGCCGCCACCACGGACCAGGCCGGCACACTGACCGCCGCCTATGCCTACGACCCGTTCGGCAAACGCCGCTATACCGACGGCAACTACGACGCCGCCGGCAATATCGTAGTGGACTGGAGCGATACCACCAACGCCGGCACCGGCCGCGGCTACACCGGCCACCAGCAGCTGGACGACATCGGCCTGGTGCACATGAATGG
>NZ_BAAIHC010000076.1:0-329 GCF_054652575.1 Silvimonas sp. JCM 19000
CCGCACGTAAACGTCGGCACCATCGGTCACGTTGACCATGGCAAGACCACCCTGACCGCTGCGATCACCACCATCCTGTCGAAGAAATTCGGCGGCGAAGCCAAGGGTTACGATCAAATCGATAGCGCGCCGGAAGAAAAGGCTCGCGGTATCACGATCAACACCGCTCACGTTGAATACGAAACCGAAACCCGCCACTACGCTCACGTAGACTGCCCGGGTCACGCCGATTATGTGAAAAACATGATTACCGGCGCGGCTCAGATGGACGGCGCCATTCTGGTGTGTTCGGCTGCTGACGGCCCGATGCCGCAAACCCGCGAGCACAT
>NZ_BAAIHC010000077.1:0-299 GCF_054652575.1 Silvimonas sp. JCM 19000
ACCGTTTACGCTCAGGTAGTGGCGGTTGGTCCGGATGGTGGTGGAGACAGTGTCGATCTCGCGCTCGAAGCCGGGGCCACCGGCGTTATCCGGATACATATACTTTAGGGCTGGCCGGCTACCTCCCATTCCGCTTTCGCCCCGTTGAACAGCACACCACCCGCCTGCGCGCCGGCTTGTTTGTGTTTGTGGCAACGGTGTCGCACCCCTTGCTGGATATGTGCACCGACGGCGGCAGCGGCGTGGCGCTGTTCTGGCCGCTGTCAGATGAGCGAGAGTTTTTCCCATGGCAGGTGATC
>NZ_BAAIHC010000078.1:0-251 GCF_054652575.1 Silvimonas sp. JCM 19000
CTGCTGGCCCGCCAGGTTGGCGTTCCGTACATCATCGTGTTCCTGAACAAGTGCGACATGGTTGATGATGCCGAGCTGCTGGAACTGGTTGAAATGGAAGTGCGCGACCTGCTGAGCAAGTACGACTTCCCGGGCGATGACACCCCGATCATCCAGGGTTCCGCACTGAAGGCGCTGGAAGGCGACCAGTCGGACATCGGCGAACCGGCCATCTTCAAGCTGGCTGCTGCACTGGACTCCTACATTCCGGA
>NZ_BAAIHC010000079.1:0-227 GCF_054652575.1 Silvimonas sp. JCM 19000
TCGCGTTCCAGCTCGCCCTTGAGGGCCTCCAGCCGCGTCAGCATGGACTGCAGGGTGCGGACCTCTACCGGCGGCGCATGCCAGCGCTCCGGCGTGTTGACCTCGCCATAACGCGCCAGCACGGCGGCGTCCACGCGGTCGTTTTTGGTCCGCACGCCGATGCCGTTGGCAAACTGCCGCACCCGTGCCGGATTGACGATCGACACCATCAACCCCGCGTCATCCAG
>NZ_BAAIHC010000080.1:0-209 GCF_054652575.1 Silvimonas sp. JCM 19000
CCAATCAGGATCTTGGCTTTCTCTTTGTTTTTGACGCGGATATTCGGGCTGGCCAATACATTGGTATCGCCCTTGTCATGCGTCAGATTGGCCGTAATGGTGGGCGAGCCAAAATTGACCAGCACATTGCTGCGGTTAAACGCCGCCAGATCGGCCAGGCTCAAAGCGCCGCTATACGCCGTATTGGTGGTGGTCGTAGTGGTATCGGT